>JAYUGJ010000014.1:0-10374 GCA_043738425.1 Burkholderiales bacterium | reverse complement strand
TGATGATGTGCAACCCAGCCACTGAGTGGCCTCGACTCCTTGGCGATTGCGCCATCACCGCGGCCGAGGTGTCGGCTGCATCTACCAATTGAAAGTCTGCCCATGGCCCGCGTCATTATTTTTGGGCAGCGTGACTATGCCCAGCAAGCCCACTACTACCTGACCAATGATTCGCCGCACGAAGTGGTGGCGTTTTGCGTGACGGCCGATCAAAGAACCTGCGACCAGGTGTTCGGCTTGCCGCTGGTGGCATTTGAAGACGTGGCGCAGACATACCCACCGGCGGACTTTCATTTTTTTGTGCCGATGAGCGGGCGCGCGATGAACCGCACGCGTACCCATTTTTACCGGGCGGCCAAAGCAATGGGCTACCGCATGGTGAGCTACATCAGCTCGCGAGCGGTGGTGTGCCACCGAGACGTGGGCGAAAACTGCTTCATCCTCGAGCACGTCAATGTGCAGCCGTTCGGGCGTATCGGCGACAACGTCGTCATTTGGTGCAACGTGCATGTGGGGCACCACAGCGTGATCGGTGACCACGCGACCGTGATCTCGGGTGCGGTTGTTTGCGGGCGCTGCACGGTGGGGCCGTGGAGTTACTTGAGTGCGAACTGCGTGGTCAACGACAAGGTGGCGCTGGCCGAGGGAACCCTGCTGGGCATCGCATCGGTGGCCAAGCTCAACACCGAGCCGTGGGGCATTTACACCGGCGACCCGGCGCGCCGCCGCCGCGTGCGCAGCGACCGGTTCGAGTTTTTGTGATGCGGGTTATTTGGTGACGCTGGCACCGGCGCTGCTGACCACCACCCAGTCGCCGCTTTTCCCACCGTGCTTTTCGAGCACGCGAATCTGGCCCATCACCATGCCGCGGTCGGCGGCTTTGCACATGTCGTAGATGGTGAGCAGGCCGACTTGCACTGCGGTCAGCGCTTCCATTTCAACGCCGGTGCGGCCGTGGGTTTCAACCTGCACGGTGCACACCACGCGGCTGGCAATCGGGTCGATATCGAAGTCGACCACCACGCGGGTGATCGGTAGCGGGTGGCAAAGCGGGATCAACTCGGCGGTGCGTTTGCTGGCTTGAATGGCGGCGATGCGCGCCACGCCGAGCACATCGCCTTTTTTTGCGTGGCCGCTTTGGATGAGTGCCAGCGTGGCGGGCAGCATGCGGATCTCACCACTGGCGCGCGCCGTGCGGTGGGTCTCGGCTTTGGCCGACACATCGACCATATGGGCCTGGCCCGCGGCATCGAAATGCGACAACGCAGATGCCGGCGGCAGCGTCGTCGCACCGTCGGCGGTTTGCAGCAATGCGGCGGGGTCGGCGGGTGCGGTCATGGTGGGTCAATCAGGGCAGCAAAACGAGACTGGCATCATAGGTAGCGCGGCAGCTCGATGCGTTTGAACTCGTCGACATGCGCGCACTCACACCGAACCGTTTGTGGAGAAAGCGCACTTGAGCCGCCCTTGTTTTACCCAACCCGCAGCCCCACCCGCCGCAGCCCTATCTAACGCCTGGCGCGCCCGCCGCCTGGTTGCGACCGCGCTGATCGCGGCGCTGTGCAGCACCGCGCTGGCACCACCGGTACATGCACAAATAAATCTGCCTGCGCTGGGCGACACCGCGTCGGAAGATTTCAACCTCGGTGCCGAGCGGCATCTGGGCGACGCGATCATGCGCGACATACGGCGCGACCCGGACTACCTCGACGACGCGATCTTGCTCGAGTACCTGCAGTCGATCTGGCAGCCGCTGTTGGCGTCGGCACGGCGCCAAGGCGACATCGGCGACGACTTGAACCAGCGCTTTCCGTACGAGCCATTTTTGGTCCGCGACAGCAGCGTCAATGCGTTCGCGTTGCCGGGCGGATTTGTCGGCGTGCACCTCGGGCTGATGGCGATCACGCAAACCCGCGACGAGCTGGCGTCGGTGCTGGCGCACGAAATGACGCACATCAACCAGCGCCACATTGCGCGCGGGTTTGCCAACAGCAAAAAACAAAGCCTGCTCAGTGCGGCGGCAATGATCCTGGGCGTGCTGGTGGCCACCCGCTCCGGCAGCGGCGACGCGGCCAGCGCGCTGATCACCGGCGGCCAGGCGGTGGGCATCCAGGGGCAGCTGAATTTTTCGCGCGACATGGAACGCGAGGCCGACCGCATCGGCAGCTCGATCATGGCGGGCGCGGGTTTCCAGCCATCGGGCATGGCGTCGATGTTCGAACGGCTGCAGCAGTCGTCGCGCTTGAACGACAGCGGCGGTTACCCGTATTTGCGCAGCCACCCGCTGACCACCGAACGCATCGGCGAAGCCCGCTCGCGGCTCGGCGTGGCCGGTGTTGGATCGCCGGCGGCGCGCACCAGTGCGTCGCCCAGCGCACTCGAGCACACCGCAGCGCTGGCCCGCGCGCGGGTGTTGATGGACCCGCGCGTCGACGCGCTGCGCCGCTGGCAGGCGCTCGACAACAACCTCGGCGCGGCCAGCGCGGCGGGTGGCAATGCGGCGATCGGTGCGGCTGCTGCGGCGGCCAGTGCGGCTGCAGCGGGTGTGTCAGGCGGTGCGGCTGCGGGTGTGTCAGCCGATGCGGGCGGCAGCACGGCAGCCCGCGCCAACAACGGCGCCGACAACCGCGCTGGCGTTGCGCCGAGTGCCGCGGCAAGCGGCGGCGCTGTCGCCACAACCAGCGCCGCAACCAGCACCGCAACCACCACCACGACCACCCGGCAGCGTTTTGCCGATGCCTATTCCAGCGCGCTGGCGTCGACGTTGTTGCGCGACTGGGCACGCTGCGATGCGGCGCTGCAAAAAGCCGCCGAGCTGGCGGGCGCAGATGCGTTGGCCGGCGCGCCGGACCTGCGCGCCGAACGTGCAGTGCGCTTGTTGAAGGCCGATTCCATGTTGCGCCGCGGCGATGCAGCGCAAGCGCAAAGCGCGTTGGCACCGCTGCTCAAAAGCGGCGGCCCGCTGCTGTTGGATGCGGCCACGATGTCGCGGCCGGTGATGCTGCTTGCGGCACAAATTGCGCTGGCACCGTCGGCTACGGGATGGCCCACCAGCGCGGCCACCGTCGACCCGCTCCGCCGCGATGCACTGCTGCGGCTGCAGTCCGACCCGCTGCAAACCTGGGTCACGCGCTACCCGCTTGATTCGGAGGCGTGGGCGATGCTGGCGCGGGTGTCGGCGCAGCTGGGGCAGCGGCTGCGTGCACTGCGTGCCGAGGCCGAGTCGCGTTATGCGTTGGGCGACTTGCCGGGTGCGATTGACCGTTTGCGAGCGGGCCAGCGCTTGTCGCGCAACGCGGTCGGCGGTGCCACTGGAAATGCCGCCGGTAATGCCACTGGTAATGCCACTGGAAATGGCGCAGCCGGCGACTTTGTCGAAGCTTCGGTGATCGACTCGCGGTTGCGCACGATCGAGGCCGAGCGCAAGCAGTTGCTGGCGGAAAAACTGGCGGTGTGAGCGGTGATCTATCGGCAGCCGACGCGGCCGACTCGTCAGGACTTCGGCGGAAAAATTCGCTCCATCGCGACGTCGATCACCATGCCGCACAGGCTGTAAAGAATCGAGCCGATCAACGCTGCGGTGAAGCCGCTGACGTTGAAGCCGTCCAACACCCGGGCGGCGAAATAAAACATCAGCGCGTTGATGACGAACAAAAACAATCCCAACGTGATCAACGTGACTGGCAGCGTGAGCAGCACCAACAGCGGCCGCAGCAGCGTGTTGAACAAGCCCAACACGAACGCTGCAATCAGCGCCGCAGTGAAGCTGGTGACCGATACGCCGGGGTACAAATAAGCCACCAGCAACAACGCTGCAGCCAGCAGCAACCAACGCAAGATGATTTTCATCGGCGAAGAATAACCGCCGCATGCGCGGCCTGCGGCTGCCGTTGCCGTGTGTTGGTCTGCAGGCACCACCACAAACCAACGACCCCATCGCGGCGCGCTGTGCAGCGCGCGCCAAGGCACGCCGGTGCGAACAGTGCAACGAACAGTGCGGCGAACAGCGCGGCGACCCAGCCAGCGGGCAACGTGACGCGAGGACAACAAACCGAACGCACGCCCGAAAGAATGCGCGCATCTGCTGTGAAACCTGCTTCTCAACACCGGGGGCACGCAGTAGGATCGGCCCCGCGTGCAGGCTGTGATGACGAGAGCTCATGCGGCCCTCCACCAGCCCTGTCCACCAGCCCCTTTTTTTTGATGGAGAAATACGAAAATGGCAACTGCGAAAAAGGCTCCGGCCAAATCAGCCCCGGCGAAAAAAGCGGCTCCTGCAACGAAAGCTGCTGCGACAAAAACCGCAGCCGCTAAACCTGCAGCGAAGAAAACCGCAGCGCCGGCCGTCAAGCGTTCACCGAACGCCGCGTTCATGAAAGCGGTCACACCGAGCCCGCAACTGGCCGCGATCATTGGTTCAACCCCGATGCCACGCACCGAGGTCACCAAGAAGCTGTGGGAATACATCAAGGCGCACAACCTGCAAGACGCAGCCAAGCGCACCAACATCAATGCCGACGCGAAGCTGAAGGAAATCTTCAAGAAGCCCCAGGTGTCGATGTTCGAGATGACGAAACTGGTGAGTGCGCATTTGAGCTGACAGGCACCGCGCCGTAGATGGGCGCCACGGTGGCAACCTTGGCGGTGGTTCTGCCGCACCGCACCGCCTCACCGCAATGAAAAAGGCCGACGCCGAACGCGTCGGCCTTTTTTCATGGCCCTCCGGTTGTGTGCAGATGTGTTGGCGTGCCGCCCGATGCAAGCGCAGCGCACGGCACGCAACGCCCCACCGGCAACCGGCCACCGGCAGCCGCCCGCCGGATCACGACAACGCTACAACAGCGCTACAACAGCGCCACAACAAGACGACACCGCCGCCACAACAGCGCTACACCATCCCAGCCGCCGCATAACTTTGGTTGCAAATTGCCGGCCGCGGCCGGCACTGCAAGCTGCGTCGGCCACTCACAGTAGGCGGGCGCGCCGCGTTCGGCGTGACGCCGTCCGACGCGCCGCGTGTGTTGCGCACCTTGATCATGCGCACGTCGATCATGCGCACGTCTATTGCGCAATGAAGCCCATCCTGTTGCCATGCCGGTCACCGCGCCGGTCGCCATCACCACCGAGGTAGCCCCCGATGCGCATCGACGCACTCGCTCCCGCCATTGCATGGCCGCTGATGCTGCTCGCCGCTTGGGTCGCCGGTGAATGGGCCGATGGCCACCTGCGCTTGCCGCGGGTATGCGCCTACGCGAGTGTCGGCATGGTGTTCGGCGCACTCGGGTTGACGCAGATGACGGCACCGCACGGCGGCATGGCGGTGATTGCGCACATCGCGCTGGCACTGGTGTTGTTCGAGTTGGGCTACCGCATCAACCTGGGCTGGTTTCGCCACAACCCGTGGGTGTTGGCGTCCGGCGTGGTCACCTCGGGCCTGACGTACGCGGCGGTTTTTTGGGTCACCGGCGCATTGCCGACATGGGGCGCCGATGCGCTTTCGCACGACATGCGGTTGGTGATCGCTGCGTTGTGCGTTTCGACCTCACCGGCGGCAGTGATGCGGGTCACACAGGAGCTGCGCGCGTCGGGCCAGGTCACCGAACGGCTGCTGCACCTGTGCGTGTTGCATTGCGTGGTGGCGGTGTTGTTGCTGCAAATGACGATGGGCTACTGGCGGCTCGAAACCAGCGGCGACCTCGGCTACGCCGCACTGGCCAGCGTCTACGTGATCGGCTTGTCGCTGGCCGGTGGCGCGGCACTCGGCCTGGCGGTGCCGCGCATCACCGCACTGGCCCGCCACACCGAAGGCATCACCGTGGTGTTTGCGCTGTTGGTGTTGCTGCTGACCGGCGTGGCCTATGCGTTGCAGTTGTCGGCGCTGCTGGCGGCGCTGGCGTTCGGTGCCACTGCGCGTGCACGCCGGGTCATGTTGAGCCCGGCGCAACGCAACTTCGGCATCGCCGGTGATGTGCTCACGGTGTACTTGTTCGTGTTCATCGGTACGTTGCTGTCGTGGCCCGCGCTGGCTGCCAGTGTGGTGTTGGGCGTGGCGCTGCTTGGCGTGCGCAGCGCGGTGCAGGTCGTGGTGAATTGGGCGCTGGCACGGGCGAGTGGCACCACCTTCGAAAAAGGCGCGCTGACCGGTCTGGCGTTGATGCCGATGTCGGCGTTTGCGATGCTGCTGCTGGAACAAAACCAACGCCACGGCGATGCACTGGCCACGCAAAGCATGGTCGCGATGACTGGCCTGTTCGTGCTGCTGGAACTCATCGGCCCGATCGCCACGCAGCGCGCGCTGCTGCGTGCCCGCGAGGCCAGTGAGCGCGACGGGCCCTGACCGATGCCATTGCAACCGTTCAGCCAATCGGCCGCGCTCACCATGGGCGTCGAGTTGGAGCTGCAGCTCGTCAGCCCGAGTGACTTCGACCTGACACCTGCGGCCAATGACCTGCTGGTGCTGCTGTCACGTGCGCCATTTCCCGGCATCGTCACGCCTGAGGTCACGCAAAGCATGGTCGAAGTGGCGACCAGCGTGCACAGCCGCCACGCGCCGCTGCTGGCACAACTGCAGGCCATGCGCGACACGCTGGTGCACGCCGGCGACCGCTTGAACCTCGGCATCGCAGGTGGTGGCACGCACCCGTTTCAGCGCTGGTTCGAGCAGCGCATTTTCGCCAAGCCACGCTTCGAAGCGTTGTCGTCGTTGTACGGCTACCTGGCCAAGCAGTTCACCGTGTTCGGCCAGCATGTGCACATCGGTTGCGCATCGGCCGACGATGCGCTGTATCTGCTGCACGCGTTGAATCGCTATGTGCCGCACTTCATTGCACTCAGCGCGTCGTCGCCGTTTTCGCAGGGCGTCGACACGCAGTTCGACTCGGCGCGGCTGAACTCGGTGTTTGCGTTTCCGCTCAGCGGCCGCGCGCCGTTCGTACTCGGCTGGGATGCATTCGCCACCGGCTATTTCGCCAAGATGGAGTCCACCGGCGTCGTCAATTCAATGAAAGATTTTTACTGGGACATACGCCCGAAACCCGAATACGGCACGATCGAACTGCGGGTGTGCGACACGCCACTCACGGTCGAGCGCGCTGCCGCACTGGCCGGTTACTTGCAAGCGCTGTGCAGCCATTTGCTGCTGCGCACCGATGCGCCACCGGTCGAAGACGACTACCTCGTCTACACCTTCAACCGTTTTCAAGCATGCCGCTTCGGCCTCGACGGCAATATGGTGCACCCGAAAACCCGTATGCAAACCACCATCCGCGACGACATCCTCGCCACCTTGCAACACCTGGCACCGCACGCCCGGGCACTCGAATCAGAAGCCGCCTTCGACAACCTCCAACGCTGCGCACAAACCACCGGCAACCATGCCACCGAACTGCGCCAGCACCACGCCGACAGCCGCAGCGTGCAAGCGCTGGTGCAAACCAGCGTGGCCATGCTGCGCGGCGGGGTGGGTTGAATTTGATACTCGTTAGGCATGTTTGTATTTTTTACTAACTTTTCAAACTTGGCTATAAACTGACGGGGTGAACCCAGTCATCAACCCCTATTCACCGGGCGCGGGCACGCCTCCACCCGAGCTGGCGGGCCGCGACGAACTGCGCGAGAAAGTACGCATTGCGATTGAACGGCTGCGCTTGGGGCTGCCAGCAAAAAGTGTGTTGATGGTGGGCCTGCGCGGTGTGGGCAAGACGGTGTTGCTCGACCGCATGCGTGACGATGCCGAGGCCGCCGGCATGCACACCCTGCGCATCGAAGCGCCTGAGGGCCGTTCGCTGCCGGCACTGCTGGCACCGCAACTGCGCCAGGCGTTGCTGCGGCTGAGTCGCACCGCCCAAGCCAAGGCGCTGGCGCAACGCGGGCTGCGCGCGCTGGCAGGTTTTGCGAAATCTTTGAAGCTCAAATACGCCGACATCGAGGTGGGGCTAGACCTTGATCCCGAACCCGGCCTGGCTGACAACGGCGACCTCGAACACGACCTGCAAGCGCTGCTGGAAGCGGTAGGCGACGCAGCAAAACAAGCGGGTGTGGCGTTGGTGATGTTTGTCGATGAATTGCAGTACGTGAAAGAAGACGAACTGGCCGCACTCATCACCGCCATCCACCGCTGCAATCAACGCCGGCTGCCGGTGGGCCTGGTCGGTGCTGGTTTGCCGCAACTCCCCGGCCGCATGGGCCGCGCCAAGTCGTATGCCGAACGCTTGTTCGACTTCCCGGTGGTGGGCCCGCTCGACACCGCTGCAGCGCAACTCGCGATCGTGAAGCCAGCGCACGACCAAGGCGTGCAGATCACCGGCCCGGCGGTGACCGCCATCATCGACAAGACCCAGGGCTACCCCTATTTTTTGCAAGAGTGGAGCAAGCACGCGTGGGATCACGCAGATCAGTCGCCGATCCGACGCGAGGATGTAGAAGCTGCATCGGTCACCGCGATCGCAGCACTCGACGAAAGTTTTTTCCGCGTGCGTTTCGACCGACTGACGCCTTCGGAAAAGCGCTACCTGCGCGCCATGGCGGACCTCGGCCCCGGGCCGCACCGATCCGGTGACATCTCCGATGTCTTGCAACGCAAAGTCAGTTCACTGGCCCCGACCCGGTCCCAGCTCATCGACAAAGGCATGGTGTGGAGCCCCAACCACGGCGACACCGCATTCACCGTGCCGTTGTTCGATGCGTTCATGAAACGCATCATGCCGGGCAGTGACTGGCGCGCGGGTTGAACGCAGCTACAGCAACGCCCGCAAATACCGCCCGGTAAAACTCGCCGCGTTGGCTGCCACCTGTTCAGGTGTGCCCTCGGCCACCACCGTGCCGCCGCCGGCGCCGCCTTCGGGGCCCATGTCGATCAGCCAATCGGCGGTTTTGATGACGTCGAGGTTGTGCTCGATCACGACGATGGTGTTGCCCGCGTCGCGCAGCGTGTGCAGCACCTTCAGCAGCAGCGCGATGTCGGCGAAATGCAGGCCGGTGGTGGGCTCGTCGAGGATGTACAGCGTGCGGCCGGTGGCGAGGCGCAGCGGGTGAAGCTGGCGCTGGAACTCAGCAAGCGCGACACCGGCCGGACGCTGTACATCCTGGACGAGCCCACTACCGGCCTGCATTTTGCCGACATCGACCTGCTGCTGAAGGTGCTGCACCAGCTACGCGATGCCGGCAACACCATCGTCGTGATCGAGCACAACCTGGACGTGATCAAGACCGCCGACTGGGTGATCGACATGGGTCCGGAAGGTGGCGCCGGCGGCGGCCGGGTGGTGGGCGTCGGCACGCCTGAGGACATTGCGGCCAATCCGGACAGCCATACCGGGCATTATTTGAAGCGGCTGCTGTGAGAGTTGCCATTTTCTGAGAAATTCACGATTTAGGGCTCTAGCGCACGGCTGGTCTGCATAAGCAGCTATGTTTTTAATAGTAAACGCTTAACACCCGAACGCGTGATGCTTTGTCAATCTGGAATGCCGATTGATCGGATAATTTTCAAGCGCCCAGGCGGGCAAACAGTCTCTGATCCCAGATCACTTTTTGACTGGGCGACAGAAAAAACTGTGCTACATCGGCGTGCAGTGGATTGATGACCGCATTCCATTCCAGCCTGGCAACGACGGATGGGACGACCAAAACAGCGCTTCGAGCTTCTTGAAGCCATTGATCGCCAAAACGCCGCGCAATCGACGAGTCATCGCCATCCCAGCCACTGGGAAGAGACAACGCATCAGGGCGTTCGATGGCGACGCTGTCGGGGATTTCGGCCACAACATAAGCATGCGTCGCAGGAATGCGGCCAATGTTGGCATGCACCAGGATTTCGAGCATGGCGCAGGCGTAGCTCAGCGAGCCGTAGATGGCGGGGCGGCCCGGACTGTTCCAGCGCCCACCTATCATGGCGGCCCCAGTGCCGTCCCAAATCGGATGCCGGCTGTCAGCTATCCGGTAAATTTGCATCAGGCCGCAATGCCGTAATAGAGCTTCCAGAGCAATTCTTCAACCCGTCTGGCACCCAGCTCGGTCATGGACACATCCAGCGGCGTGCGGCCTTGAAGCATGGGGTGGGGTCTGCTCAGGAACGCACGCGCATCGTCTTCTGAATTCCACACATAGTCGGCGGTGGCGAAAATCCTGGCCAGGCGTTCCGCTCTTCCAGACTCGTCAGCCGTGAGCGTGCTGCGCCGGCGCTTGTAGGTGGCTTCGGGGATGATTCGGTAAAGGAGTTTTTTTCGGTCTTCGCCACTGAGATAGACACGGTCCACACTGGCTTTCAGCGCGTCTTTGGGCAGTCCGTGGGCGACAAGATCGTCAAGCGCCGCAAAAGAATGCGGAATCGGAAACAGCGCCATGACCGAGGCAATTTTTTCAGGCGTTACGAGT
>JAYUGJ010000013.1:0-20711 GCA_043738425.1 Burkholderiales bacterium | reverse complement strand
ATGATGTGCGACAGCGTGGTTTTGCCGAGTCCCGGCGGGCCGAACAACAGCACATGGTCCATCGCTTCGCTGCGCAGCTTGGCGGCGTCGATGAAGATGGCCAACTGCTCACGCGCTTTCACCTGCCCCACATACTCGCCCAGCCCCTTCGGCCGCAACGCCCGCTCGATCGCCTCTTCATTCGGCGACGCGCTGGCCGCACTGATGACACGCCGAGGTGCCTCGAACTCATCGGTTTGGATGCTCATCGCACATTGTCGCTTCGGGGTTTTACTCGGTCACCTACACCCGCGCCGTGAAAGTTTTCAGGTGTCACTTGCCATGGTTTTTGCGCATCGAGTTGGTCGCGATGCTTGGGCTGGCAATGCTGCCGACCGTGTCGCGTGCGGTGACATCAGCTGCTGGGTTGAACCCGTGGTCGCAGATTTGTTCAACCAGCGGTGTGCGCTGGACGGCCCACGTTGCTATCGCCGACAACGGCAACCTCGGCCACCGCGCATTGCCCGATGCGCCGACGCAAGGCAGCGCAGCGCACACTGAGCATTGCGCGTTGTGCGCGCAGGTCGCGTTCGCCCTGGGTGTGCCGCCGTCTGCGTTGGCAGCATGGCAAGCGCCTGCGGGTGCCGACTACTTGCCGGCGCTGTTGACGCACGCACCGCGCACGCCGTAAGCCTGGGCACCGGCCCAGGCCCGCGCCCCACCACTGCGCTGAACGTAGTAATCGACCGCAGCCGTTCGCCGATTTGTTCGGCGTCGGCATGCGGTTCGTGGTGGTTCGACCCGCGTGCATTGCGCCTCGGGCCGCGCAGCTCCGTGCGACATCCAACCTTGGGCAACTGCCATGCCGACTGGCCGCAAAGTCAATTCGTTTTATGCCACGTCGGCCGCACTGACGCTGGCCATCAGCGCGGCTCGCGTGTCGGCTGAGCCGAACACCGCCGCGCACATCGACACCAACCAGTCGCGCACGCTCGAGCGTGTGAACGTCACCGGGGCTCGGCCATCGACGCTGCCGCTCGACATTCCGACCACCACCGAAGGCATCACCGGCGCGCAAATCGAGCGCGCCATCAACGCCACCGATGCGTCGGACGCGTTGAAGTACTTTCCCAGCCTGGTGGTGCGCAAGCGCAACGTCGGCGATTACGACCACGCGGTGCTGGCTACCCGCGCCTCAGGCACAGGCAACAGCGCGCGGTCGCTGGTTTTTGCCGACGGCATATTGCTGTCCAACCTGCTCGGCAACGGGGCCGAGTTCACGCCGCGCTGGGGCCTGGTGGCAGCCGACGAGATCGAGCGGGTCGATGTGTTGTACGGCCCGTTTTCGGCAGCCTATTCAGGCAACTCGGCCGGTGCCGTCGTCGATTACGTGACCCGCATGCCGACGCAATTCGAGGCGCACCTGAAGCTGCAAGCCTTCACGCAGACCTACCGACAGTTCGCCACCGACGACCGTTATTCGGGCCACCAGACCAGCGCGTCGCTCGGCAGCCGCAGCGGCGGCTTGTCGTGGTGGCTGCACTTGAACCACCTCGACAGCGACAGCCAGCCGCTGGTGTTTGCGCGCGTCAACCGCGTGACGGTGTCGGGTGCTGCGGGCAAGCCGGTGGGCGGTGCGGTGGCAGGGCGCAACCAGCTCGGTGCCGACGTCTGGAACGTGGGCAGCAGCGCGCAGACCGATAGCATGCAAGACCACGCCAAACTCAAGCTGGCTTATGACCTGACCCCCGCGCTGCGCGTCAGCTACACATTCGGCGTGTGGCGCAATGACGCGCAGCGATCGGCCGACACCTACCTGCGCGACGCAGATGGCAATGCGGTTTACAGCGGTGCGGTCCGCATCGGCGGCAGCAGCTACACACTGCCAGGGCTGGTGCCGACGCGCTCACGCATGCAGCACGTAGCACACGGCCTCACCGTCAAAAGCAACACACGCGAGGGCTGGGACTGGGATGTGACGGCCAGCCGATACGACTACCGCGACGACCGCGTACGCGCACCGGTTGCTGCCACTGTGTTGCCGGCCGCGCTGACCGGCGGTGCCGGCCGCACGGTCAGCCTGCGCGGCACCGGTTGGAACTCGCTGGCGGCCAAAGGCATTTGGCGGCCGGACGGCATGGACGGCGCACACCGCGTCGAATTCGGCCTGCAGCGCGAGGCCTACACGCTGCGCCGACGCGAGTCGGACACGGCCGACTGGATCGGCGGCGATGCGGTTTCACTGGCCGCTGCATTTGCCGGCCAGACCAAGCTCACCAGCGTCTGGGCGCAAGACGCCTGGCACCTTGCGCCGCAATGGCGCGCGGTGCTCGGTGGCCGCTATGAAGCGTGGGCCGCCCGCGATGGTCGGCGCACGGTCGCCGCCGTGTCAACTGCGTATGGCAACCGCGATGCAGCTGCGGTGTCGCCGAAGGCCGCCGTCTGGTTCGACACCGACGGTGACTGGACCTTGAAGGCCTCGATAGGCCGCGCGGTGCGCAACCCGACCGTCAGCGAGTTGTTTCAAGGCGGCATCCACACCACCACCGGTTTGCCGACATTCAACGACCCGAATTTGCGGTCTGAAAAGTCAGTCACCACCGAACTGACGGCCGAGCGCGCGCTGCCGCACGGCGTGCTGCGCAGCACGCTGTTCATCGAGCGCTTGCACGACGCGCTGTATTCGCAACCGGCGGTTGGCGGCACACGGGTACAAAACGTCGGTCGCATCGACACGCGGGGCGTTGAGTTGGCGGTGCAGGTGCAGCGGCTGCTGGTGCCAGGTCTTGAATTCACTGGCAGCGTCACCTACGCCGACTCGGAAATAAAAAAGAACGACGGCTTTCCCGACACCATCGGCAAGCGCCAGCCGCGGGTGCCCGATTGGCGCGGCAACGTGCTGGCCAGCTACACCGCCGATGCCCGTTGGTCGGGTAGCCTCGGTGCGCGGTTCAGTGGCAAACAGTTCGGCCAGCTGAACAACGCCGACACGAACGCGTCGACGTACTTCGGTTTTTCACGCTACTTCGTGGCCGATGCGCGGCTCCAATACCGGGTCGATCGCCAGTGGCTGCTCAGCGTCGGCGTGGACAATCTGAACAACGAAAAATACTGGGCGTTCCACCAGTATCCGCAGCGCACGTTCCACGCCGAATTGCGGTTCGACTACTGATTCAGGAGACTTTCCATGTACCCACCAAAAATCAAACCGCTGCTGGCCTGCGGCGCGCTCGCGTTCGCATTGCTCACGGCCGCAGCACACAGTTTCAAAGTCGGCGACATCGACATCGGCCACCCAAATGCGCGACCCACGCGGGCCGGGCAAACCGTCGGTGGCGGCTACCTGTTGCTGAGCAACGGCGGCGCGGCCGACCGATTGGTTTCGGCGTCGACCGCGGTGGCTGCGTCGGTTGAAATGCATTCGATGTCGATGGACGGTGACGTGATGCGGATGCGCCAGCTCGATGCGATTGAATTGCCCGCGGGCCAGGTGGTCGAACTCAAATCTGGCGGCTTTCACCTAATGCTCATCGGGCTGAAGCAACCTTTGCGGGCGGGCAGCAAATTCCCGCTGACGCTGAACTTCGAAAAGGCCGGTGCGGTGGTGGTGACCGTGCATGTAGAGGACGCGAAGTCGGCCGCGGCGGCCGCGCCGACCGGTGGCGCGGCGTCAGCGCCGAAGGCCGACCACGATCATTCGACGATGCATATGCATCAGCACAAGCATTGATAGAAGCACCGATAGAAGTACTGATAAAAGCACGGATAGAAGCACTGATGCAGCGCGGCGGACAGGCGCCGCATGCGCGAATCGATAGACGTGCAGCATCCCATTGGCCTGTCCGGCCGGGCTCACGCCAACGACTTCAACGCCAGCTTGATGCCATCGCTCACGCTCGCATCGGCCGGCAGGTGCTTCAGTGCGGCGGCGGCTTCGCGGTCGCTGTAGCCGAGCGCAACCAGCGCTTGCAAAATGTCGGCCTGGTTGTCGCTGGCCACCGACGCAGGCGCGCTGAGCGCGTCGCCTAATTTGCCTTTGAGCTCGAGCAGCAAGCGCTCGGCGGTTTTTTTGCCGATGCCGGGCACCTTGACCAGGCGCGCGGTTTCTTGTCGGGCCACGGCTTGGGCCAGCTCGCCCACACTCAAACCCGACAACAACGACAGCGCCATGCGCGGGCCGACGCCGGTGATCTTGATGAGCAGGCGAAAGGTTTGTCGTTCGTCGTGCGTCAAAAAACCGAACAAGACTTGGGCATCTTCGCGAACGATGAAATGCGTCAGCAGCGTGACGCGTTCACCGAGTGCGGGCAGGTTGTAAAAACTGCTCATCGGCACATCGACTTCGTAGCCGACGCCGTTCACATCGATGAGCAATTGCGGTGGCGATTTGCCCGCGAGCAGGCCGGTCAGGCGTCCAATCATCGGCAGATTATCCGGGCCGCTGCGGCGGCCCGGCGCGGCAACTCCGTCAGCTGCGGAACAGCCCCAGCCGCTGCGCTTCGAGCGCCGCCTCGGCGCGCGAGCTCACGTTGAGCTTGCGATAAATCTGCTTCACGTAGTCGGCAATCGTGTGCCGTGACAGGCCCAGCTGCACGCCGATCTCGGGCAGCGTGTAGCCCTTGGCCACGCGCAGCAAGACTTCGTTTTCACGGTCGGTCAACAGCACGTGCGGCATCGCATGGGCATGCGCTTGCGCCTGCGGCTTGGCGCTGGCCTGTGCGGCGAAGTGCGAAATGACGCGCCGCGCAATCGACGGCGACAGCGGTGGCTCGCCGCCGCTCATGCGTTTGAGTTGTTCGGCGATCAGCTCGCGGGCTTGTTCTTTCAACAAATAGCCGAACGCGCCGGCTTGCAGCGCCGGAAACAAATGGTCGTCGTCGTCGTGGATGGTGACCACCACCGATTGCGCATCGGGTTGGGTCTCACGCAAGGCGGCGACCACGGTCACGCCCGATCCATCGGGCAGCCCCAAATCGACCAGCGCCAAATTGAATTTGATCGCCGATACCAGCTCCAGCGCATCGTGGATGCGGGCGGCCTCGTGGATGTGTGAATTCGGAAACACCTGCAGCACCAGCGCTTTCATCCAGGCGCGGATTTCGGGCAGGTCTTCCAGCAGCAAGATGTTGTTCATGGCGGCTCCGTCATCGGTCATATCGACCAGATCTTCGAAGTCCTGATAGTTGAACGGCTCGCTCATGGTGGCGTCTTGTTTGAATCAGAGCGGGATCGTGAGCCTGATCACGGTACCGAAGCCCTGGCCCGATTCGACCAGGCACTGGCCTTGCAGCTGCTTGGCGCGGTGTTTCATGCTCGACATGCCGTGGCCGCGATCGAGCTTGCCGTCCAGCTGCATCGGTATGCCTTTGCCGTTGTCTTGCACCAGCAGGCCAAAGTGCTCGGCGTTGACCGAGGTGCGCACCTTGCACTGCGACGCCTGGCTGTGTTTGATGATGTTGCTGACCGCCTCGCGCAGGATGCGGGTGGTTTGCACAAACACGCGCGCACTCAGCGTTTGGTCGATGTCTTCTACCGGGTTGCGCCAGTCGGCGTCGATGTTGGCTTGACCCAGGCGCAGCACGGTTTCGGCGCGCCAATCGGCCAGCGCGTCGGCCAACAGCACCGGCCGCCCGGTTAGCCCGCGCACCGACAACCGCATTTCTTCCAGCGCCTCGCGCGCCAGGGTCGAAATGCGTTCACTCTCGCTGGTGTGCACGATCGTCAACAGCTTCGCACCCAGGTCGTCGTGCAGGTCGGCAGCAATCCGCTTGCGTTCTTTCTCGGTCACCTGCTCGACCCGCAGCGCCGACATCTGGGTGAAGTTGCGTTCGATCTCGGCGGTGGCTTCCATGACCCGCGTTTCGAGTTGTGCGCGGTTCACCTCGGCGGCCTGCAGCGCCCGGCCAAATACCTGCAACAACCGCGAGCCGATGCCCATCAACAACAGCGGCAATGCAAAGTTGAGCGGCTGCACCGGCAGCGGTGCCAGCCAGCCGAGTTGCAGTGCGAGCTCGACCACCACCAACACACCGACCGCAAAAAGCGTCAGCCCCATCGGCCAAAAATCGCGGCGCTGGCGCTGCCATGCCAGGCGCAAATACACCGTGATCGCGAGCACCAGCTCAGCTGCCATCAACGCAAACCAGGCGTCGGCAACCGTGGCCAGGCTGTGGGCTGGTGCCAGCACCAACGTCAGCGGCACCAACGCACATTGCAGCAACAACGCACCGGCCACACGGCGTGAGCGCGCGCCCGCATAGGTCAATAAAAACTGTATCGACAGTGCCACCACCACCGGGAAGGCCGCTGCGATCAGCAGCTCGAAGGCGCGTGTATCGAGCGGCCAACGGGTCCACCACACCCGCATCGACAGCAGCGCCCAGCCGATCAGCAGCGCACCGTAGTACAGCAGGTAAATCTCGCTGCGGTTGATCCAGGCCAGGGTCAGCAAAAAACCGCCCAGCGCGATCAGCGTGATGGCAGTGATCTGGCCGGATGTGACGTTCCAGAACTGGTGCCGTGCGTGCAGCACCGCCAGCTCGCTTTCGGGGCCGACCACCAGCGCCGACAAGCCGCCTGCGCGGGCCCGCGCGGTGACCTGCGACAGCGCCGAGCCGACCACGCGGATGTCGAGCACATTGGTGTCGGCCACCAGCAGCGCGGCCGGCAGGCTGATCAACTGCGGGCGGTAGCAGTTGCGCGTGAGCGGCTCGGTCATGCGGCCGCCACTGAAAATGCGATGGCCGTTCAAGTGCACATCGAGGTTCGTGCAGACCCGTTCGATGTAGATCGCCAGCAGGTCGTCGCGTGGGCCCGCGGGGACGCCTGCGGCGACATCGACATCGACGGCCGCATCGACGGCCGCATCGGTGGCCGAACGCGCGGTGGCTTGCACCGCAGGCGTGTTGAATGTGGCGCGGTACCACACGCTGCCGTCGTAGTCGGGACGTGAGGTGGACCACTCGTCGGGCAGCGTGACCGCGGCAGCCGGGCCGCGCTGCGGAAAGCGGTCCGCGTTGCTTTGCACGCTGAGCGCGGCGGTGACCGTGATGGTGGGAGTGATCGTGGGCGCGGTGGTGAGCGCGGTGGTGAGCGCGATCGTGGGCGCGATCGTGGCCGTTCCTGCATCGCTCGAGGCAACCGCATCGCTGCTTGCGCAGGCTATCCACAGCGCGCCCAACGCACACAACGCAGTGAAAAGTGGGGGCCAGTGGCGGGGCAACATCGGGGCGCGATTGTGCCGGATCGACCACCGCGCAGGTGGCGCGGCGCGTGGTTTGCACGCAGCGCAAACGGTGCTGCCGCCACAATCGAATTCCTGATGCACCACCTGGACCGACGTTGATCCTCAGACACGCATTCATTCCGCTCGACAACGCGCGGCTGGCCAACCTGTGCGGCAGCCTGGACAGCCACCTGCGCGACATCGAATCGGCATTCGATGTGACCATCACGCGGCGCAACGAATCGTTTTCTATCGAAGGCGGCCGCGCGCAAGCCGAGCGCGCAGTCGGCTTGCTGCAAACCTTGTACGACCACGCGCAGCAGCCGATGCAGGCCGATGCGTTTCAGTTGTCACTGATCGAAGCCGCCGCCGACAGTGCAGGCCGCGCGATTCAGGCGCTGCCCGACACGGCACCTGAGGGCGGGCGTGGTGCGACCGCGCCCGCGGCCGCCAACGCCACCGCCGCCAACACCGCCAACAACACCGCCAACAACACCGCCACGATGGCCGCCGGGGGCGCACCCGCGGGCGCCCAACAGTCCAGCGTGAAAAGCGCGGCCGCCAACGCCACCGTGTTGCGCACCCGGCGTGCCGACTTGGCCGGCCGCACGCCGAACCAGCACACCTACCTCAGCAACATCCTGGCGCACGACATTACTTTTGGTATCGGCCCGGCCGGCACCGGCAAAACATTTCTGGCGGTGGCCTGCGCGATCGATGCACTCGAGCGCAGCAGCGTGCAGCGCATCGTGCTGACGCGACCGGCGGTCGAAGCCGGCGAGCGGCTGGGTTTTTTGCCCGGCGATCTGGCGCAAAAAGTCGACCCGTACTTGCGCCCGCTGTACGACGCGCTGTACGACCTGATGGGCGTCGACAAAGTAACCCGCGCGTTTGAGAAAGCCACTATCGAAATTGCACCGCTGGCGTTCATGCGCGGGCGCACGCTGAACAACGCGTTCGTCATATTGGACGAGGCACAAAACACCACGCCCGAGCAGATGAAGATGTTTTTGACGCGGGTGGGTTTTGGCAGCAAGTGCGTGATCACCGGCGATGTCAGCCAGATCGACTTACCGCGCGGACAAATGAGCGGCCTGATCGACGCCGAGCGGGTGTTGAAACGCGTGCGCGGCATCGCCACCACCCGCTTTACCTCGGCCGATGTGGTGCGCCACCCGTTGGTCGCGCGCATCGTCGATGCGTACGACGCGGCGCGTACCGACCCGCTGTGAGCACGCGAGCTGCGGCTCCTTTGGCGCTGCCCTTGCTGCCGTCATCGGCACTGCCACCGCCGTTGCAATTGTCATTGCAATTCGCGCGCGACGACGCCGCGCGCGGCCACCGCGTTTTTTTGCCGCGCCACCGGGTGGTGCGTTGGCTGCGTGCCGCGTTGCAGGCACCCGGCGAGATCACGGTGCGCGTGGTCGGGGCCGATGAAGGCCGCGAACTCAACCGCGCGTACCGCGGCCGCGACTACGCGACCAACGTGCTTACCTTCGACTACCACCGCGCGCCAGTGGTCACTGCCGACCTGGTGTTGTGCGCGCCGGTGATCGCTGCCGAAGCAGTGGAATTGGCGGTGACGCTACAGGCGCATTACGCGCATCTGTTGGTGCATGGCGCATTGCACGCGCAGGGCTTCGACCATGAGCGCGACAGCGACGCGCTGGCGATGGAAGCGCGTGAAATCGAGGTGCTGCACGGCCTCGGCGTGGCCGATCCGTACCGGCGCTGAACCCGGCGCTGCGCCGGTGAGCTGAAGGAACCCGGCACGGCCGTACCGGTTAGTCGTTCAACCCGTCCAGGTAACGCTTGCGCCAAAAAAACACGCTCAGCGCGATGCCGATGGCGAGCATCGCGCCAAAGATGATCCAAAAGCCGGTGCGGCTGTGGATCAGCGGCAGGCCTTCGAAATTCATGCCGAAAAATCCGGTCACCAGGTTCAACGGCAAGAACACTGCGGTCAACACCGTGAGCGTGCGCATGGTCGCATTGGTGCGGTTGCTTTGCGCTGAAAAATGCATTTGCACCGCGTTTTCGGCCGACGATTCGAGCCGGCGCACATGGCCCAGCACGCGCTCGATGTGTTCGAGCACGTCGCGCGAACGCAGGCGCAACAACTCGCGCTCGCGGCGCGCCTGGGCGTCGGCTTCGGCTGGCCACTCGTCGAGTGCATCGATCCATTCAGTGACTGCGCTGCGCTGGTCTTCGCAGGTGTCTTCGAGCAGGTGCAGCGTGTTGCGCGACTCGAGCAATATTTGCCAGTTGTCGAAACGGCTGCTCGGGTTGAACAGTTCTTTCTGCAAATACGTCAGTTGCTTGGTCAGCAACCGCCGCAAATCAAGGTAGCTGTCGACCATGTGGTTGACCATGCGCAGCATCAGGTCGGCCGGACTGGTGGGCAGGCGCACGGCACCACGCCCGTCGGTCCGCGTGTCGGTGCGCAGGTCGCCGCCGGGCACCAGCGTTTGCTGTTGCAAGCGGTTCGCGAAGTACTCGCGGACTTGGCATTCGGCCGGGTGCACCGTAAGCAGCACCCGGTCGAACAACGCGAAGCCGACCGGGCTGGTGTCGATCGCGTCCAGCGCGGCCCGTGCGGTGGTCAGCGTGCCTTTGCTGTCATCGAGGAACAGCGCCGCGCTGCCTTCACCCGCCGCCAACCGCCGAAACACCAGCATGTCGTACCACGAGGTGTAGTCGAAGTGCGACGGCAGTTGCTGGTTCAGCAGGTCGGTGAGATGCAAGTCGACCAGTTGGCCGCCGGTCCAGCGCTGCAAGGCGGCTTGCAGCGTGGGCGATTGGGTTTCGAACTCACGCCGCGCGGTGCTGATCCACACATAGCCGGCGGCAGGCAGTGCGTCGGGCAGGGCGTCGAGTTCGCTGAACTGGTCGCCGTTCAGATGGAAGATGCGCATGGCCGCTGTCGGGGTCGGTGACTTGATGCGGGGTGACTTGGTGCGGGGTGCGGGGTGCCGTGAGCCAGCCACCTCAGTCGGCGCGCAACAGCCGCGCCGCGTCGAGCGCGAAGTAAGTCAACACGCCGTCTGCTCCGGCGCGTTTGAACGCGAGCAGGCTTTCCATCATCACCGCGTCGTGGTCGAGCCAGCCTTGGGCCGCTGCGGCCTTGAGCATCGCGTATTCGCCGCTGACCTGGTAAGCGAAGGTCGGCACGCCGAACGTTTGCTTCACCCGCCTGACGATGTCGAGGTACGGCATGCCGGGCTTGACCATCACCATATCGGCACCTTCGGCCAGGTCGAGGGCGACCTCGCGCAGCGCTTCGTCGCTGTTGGCCGGGTCCATTTGGTAGACCTTTTTATTGCTTTTGCCCAGGTTGCCGGCCGAGCCGACCGCATCGCGAAACGGGCCGTAAAAAGCGCTCGCGTACTTCGCGCTGTAGGCCATGATTTTGGTGTGCACGAAGTGGTTTGCTTCGAGCGCCTGGCGAATCACGCCGATGCGGCCGTCCATCATGTCGCTGGGGGCGACGATGTCGACACCAGCCGCTGCGTGTACCAGCGCCTGGCGGCGAAGCACCTCGACCGTGGTGTCGTTGACGATGTAGCCACTGGCGTCGAGCAAGCCGTCCTGGCCATGGCTGGTGTACGGGTCGAGCGCAATGTCGGTCAACACGCCCAGCTCGGGAAAGCGCTGTTTCAGCGCGCGCACCACGGTGGGCACCAAGCCGTCCGGGTTCAGCGCTTCGCTGCCGCCTTCGGTTTTCAGCGCGCTGTCGATGACCGGAAACAGCGCCATTACCGGAATGCCCAGGCGCATGCATTCCTCGGCCCGCGGCAGCAGCCGGTCGAGCGTGTGGCGTTGCACCCCGGGCATCGAGGGCACGTCGTGCACCAGGTTGTGCCCTGCCGTGACGAACACCGGCAGGATCAAGTCGCTCGCGTGCAGTCGGTGTTCACGCACCATCGCGCGGCTGAACTCGTCTTTGCGCAGCCGCCGTGGGCGGCTGGTGGGATAGGCGGGGGGTGTGTACACGGCAATGACGCGGCCCGAAAGCCGGCGATTTGAAGGGTGAAAAACCGCCGCTGCCAGCCGGTGCAAAGACCGCGCTGCGGCAGTTGGTGGCCTGCTGAACAGGCTCAGTCGTGAAAAATAACCGCTCGGTTAAACTCTGCCGTGAATGATAGCTTTCGGGTTGTTGTTCCCTGTTTTTCCTCCCTAAGCAGGAGCCTCGCCGTGATGACAGCGTAGAGGCTTTCAAGCCCCGGCCTCGGTCGGGGCTTTTCTTTGCGCGACGCGTTTTCTGCGCGCGCCGCCGCCGAGTCGATCACAGTGAAATCGGCATCGCGATAATCCGCCGATGCTCTGGATCAAAGCCTTTCACATCGTCTTCGTGACCAGTTGGTTCGCGGGTTTGTTTTACCTGCCGCGCATCTTCGTCAACCTGGCCATGGTGCCTGCCGACAGCCACGCCGAGCGCGAGCGGCTGCTGCTGATGGCGCGCAAGCTGTACCGTTTCACCAGCTTGTTGATGGTGGTGGCACTCGGTTTCGGGCTGTGGCTGTGGCTGGGATATTGGGGGCTGGACGCCGGCAAGTGGATGCACGCCAAGCTGGCGCTGGTGGTGTTATTGATCGGTTATCACCACATGTGCCGCGGCCAGTTGCGCCAGTTCGAGCAGTTCACCAACCACCGCAGCGACCGCTGGTTTCGGGTCTTCAACGAAGTGCCGGTGTTGTTGCTGGTGGCGATCGTGGTGTTGGTGGTGGTGAAGCCGTTTTGAGCTGCCGCTGACCACGCTGGCATGGCCCGACAGCGCAGCTCGGCCACGCCGCTGGCCTGGATCTACGCCGGCCTGATTGCCTACGCCAGCCTGTATCCGTTTGCCGATTGGCGCTGGCCCACGCTGTCGCCGTGGGCTTTTTTATGGCTGCCGTGGCCGCGCTACTGGACCGCGTTCGACCTGGTCGCCAACCTGCTCGGCTACCTGCCGCTGGGCCTGCTGGTGTTCGCCGGCTCGGTGCGCACCGGGCGTTCGGTAGGGCGTGCTTTTGCGCAGGCGGTGCTGTGGTCCGCCGCGCTGTCGTTGCTGTTGGAGCTGCTGCAAAACGGTGTCGCGTCGCGCGTGGCGTCGAATGTCGATTTGCTGCTCAACACGGCCGGCGCGGCTGCCGGCGCGGTGCTGGGTTGGTTGCTGCACACCACCGGCGCGCTCGACCGCTGGCAGCGCTTGCGCGACCGCTGGTTTTTCGGCCCGAGTGCCGGTGGTTTGGCGTTGTTGACGGTGTGGCCGTTCGGCTTGCTGTTTCCCATGTCGCTGCCGCTTGGGGTGGGCCAGGTGCTGTCGCGGTTGCAAGAAACTTTGACCGGCTGGTTGGCCGACACGCCCTGGGCCGACTGGGCGCAAACCGCGCTCGAGCCACAAACCTTGGTGCTCGGTTTGCCGCCGGCAGGCGAGTTCACCGCCATCGCACTGGGCCTGATGGCACCGTGTCTGCTCGGCTTCGCGGTGTCGCGGCCGGGCTGGCGGCGCGCGGTGTTGGTCGGTGTGCTACTCGTTGCCGGTGTCGCGGCCACCACCTTGTCCACCGCGCTGAATTTCGGGCCCGACCACGCGCTGGCGTGGCTGACGCCGACGGCAGCCGCAGGACTGGCTGCCGGTGCGCTGCTGTCGTTGCTGCTTGCCTGGGTGCCGCAACGCGCTGCCGCAGCGCTTGGTCTGATGGCCCTGACCGCGCTGGTCTCGCTGATGGCGCAAACGCCGGAAGATGTGTACTTCGCGCAAAGTTTGCAAGCATGGGAACAGGGTCGCTTCATTCGGTTTCACGGCGCGGCGCAGTGGGTCGGCTGGTTGTGGCCGTATGCGGCCATGGCGTATTTGCTCAGCCGCGTGGCGGCCCGCGCCGACGCCTGAGAGCGTTTCGCGAGCGCAGCGTCGGGTTGCCAAATCACCATGCCGAACCGCGCCCGACGGCGCAGCGGCGTTCGTAGAATCTGCCGATGAGCTATTACCAGCGCCACATATTTTTTTGCTTGAACCAGCGCGACCTCGGTGCCGAGTGTTGCGCCCAGCAGCAGGCACAAGCCGGTTTCGACCACTGCAAGTCACGCGTCAAAGCTGCCGGGCTGTCGGGTGCCGGCCAGGTCCGCGTCAACAAAGCCGGTTGCCTGGACCGCTGCGCCGGTGGGCCGGTCGCGGTGGTCTACCCCGAGGCGGTTTGGTACACCTTTGTCGACGCTGCCGACATCGACGAAATTGTCGAATCGCACCTGGTGCGCGGACAGGTGGTGGAACGCTTGCTGCTGCCTGATTCGGTAGGCAAATGACGGCTACCGCGGGCGGCCGATGCGACGGTCCGGCAGGCAGTTTGGAATGTGCGGTCGAGGCTCCCGCCGGTAGCTCGGTGGGCCTGGCCGTGCTGTGCCACCCGCATCCGCTGCATGGCGGCACGATGGACAACAAAGTGGTGCAAACGCTGGCACGCGCGATGTTGGCGGTGGGTTGGACTGCCGTGCGCTTCAACTTTCGCGGGGTCGGTTCGTCGGCTGGGGTGTGGGACGGCGGGCCGGGCGAAATCGACGACGCGCTGGCCGTCATTGCACAGCACCGCGTGGCCGCGCAGCCGCTGCTGCTGGCCGGATTTTCATTCGGTGCCTTTGTGGCGGCCGAAGCCGCCTCGCGGTTGTCTGAGCCACACCGCGCACAGCGGTTGGTGCTGGTCGGGCCGTCGACACAAAAGCAACGCGTGCCGACCGTGCCCGCCAACACGGTGGTGATTCACGGCGAAACCGATGAGGTGGTGCCGCTTGCGGCCACGCTCGATTGGGCGCGTCCGCAGGCGTTGCCGGTCATCGTCTTTCCAGGGGTCGGGCACTTCTTCCACGGGCACCTGGCGCTGCTGAAAAGCGTCGTCGTGCAGCAGCTGCAAACCGCGCCACGCTGACGTGCGGCCACCCGGCGCCGCCCGCCGTGCCACCCCGTTCTCACTTTCAACAGGATTGATCCACCGATGCCTACTTCGATTACTTTGACGTCGCACTTGACGTCGCACCCGCCGTCGCACCCGCCAATGACCCAGCCGTTGATTTCGCCGCGCAACCGGCTGCGCTGGCGCGCCTGGTGCGTGGGCTTGTTGTGCGTGGCGGGTTTGGCGGGTCCCGTGCGGGCGCAGGTCGCTGCGCCGCCCGAAATCGCCGCGCGCAGTTATTTGCTGATCGACATGACCAGCAACCAAACGCTGGCCGAGCGCGCTGCCGACACGCCGGCCGACCCCGCGTCGCTGACCAAGCTGATGACGGCGTATGTGGTGTTCGGTGCCTTGCGTGACAAAAAAATCGCGCTTGCGCAGCCGCTGGCGGTCTCGCTGCGCGCCTGGGAAGAGCGCAAAGGCGGCGGCTCGCTGATGTTCATCGACACCACGATGACGCCCACCGTGGAGGACTTGCTGCGCGGCATGATCGTGCAGTCGGGCAACGACGCGTCGGTGGCGCTGGCCGAAGCGGTGGGCGGCACGCTCGACCAATTCGTCGCCATGATGAACCGCCAAGCGCAGGCCTGGGGTCTGAAGAACACCGCCTTCAAGAACGTCACTGGGTTGACCGAGCCGGGTCACAAAAGCAGTGCGCGCGACTTGTCGATGATTGCGATGCACATCATTCGCGACTTCCCGAAGGAGTACGCCTACTACGCGATCAAAGATTTCAAATACAACAACATTTCGCAGCCGAACCGCAACCTGCTGCTGCGCCGTGACCCGACGGTCGACGGCATGAAAACCGGGTTCACCGAGGCCGCGGGTTATTGCCTGATTGCCAGTGCCCAGCGTGAATTCCCGAATCTCGGTGCCGATGGCACCGGTGGCGGCCCGCGCCGATTGCTCAGCGTGGTGCTGAACACCACCTCCATGGACGCGCGTGCCAACGAAAGTCAAAAGCTGCTGAACTGGGGCTACCAGGCGTTCGAGACGGTGCGCATGTTTGAAACCGCCAAAACCGTGACCACCGTGCGGGTCTGGAAGGGCAAAGCCGAGCAGGCGCTGCTGGGCGCGCAAAGCGCGTTGTTCGTCACCGTGCCGCGCGGGGAAGCCAGCAAACTGCAGACATCGGTCGAGCACAGTGACCCGCTGGTCGCGCCGCTTGTGCGCGGCCAGGCGGTGGGCACCATCAAGGTAAAAACCGCTGCCGGTGTGCTCGTCAACGAGGTGCCGTTGGTGGTGCTGCAGCCGGTTGAATTGGCCGGGCTGTTCGGCCGGGCTTGGGATGCCATTCGACTGTGGATCAAGTAGCCTCAGCGCAGCGCATCGCGATGCGTCGGCCCCTGGAGACACCCTATGCACAACCTACCCGAAACGCTGTGTTATTTGAATGGCGAGTACACCCAGCTGCACCTGGCCAAGGTCTCGGTGCTCGACCGCGGCTTCATATTCGGCGACGGTATTTACGAAGTGGTGCCGGTATATGGGCGCAGCGTATTCCGGTTCGATGAACACATGGCGCGGCTCGACCGCAGCCTGGCCAAGTTGCGCATTGCCAATCCGCACAGCAAGGCCGAATGGCTGGTGCGCTGCCGCCGGTTGATCGACGCGTTTTCCAACGAAGACCAGCTGCTCTACATCCAGCTGACGCGCGGCGTGGCACTGCGCGACCACGTGATGCCGGAGCACATCGAGCCGACGGTGTTCATGATGGTCAGCGCGCTGAAACAACCCAGCGCCGATCACCGCCACCACGGCGTGGCCTGCGTTACCGCGCGCGACTTTCGCTGGGAGCGCGGCGACATTAAAACCACCTCGCTGCTCGGCAACGTGCTGGCGCGGCAGATGTCGGCCGACCACGGTGCGATGGAAACCATCATGTTTCGCAACGGATTTTTGACCGAAGCTGCGGCCTGCAATGTGTGGGTGGTGCATGAAGGTGCGGTGCTCGGCGCGCCGAAAAGCGAACACGTGTTGGAAGGCATCCGCTACGAGCTGATCCGCGAGCTGTGCGAGGTCGAAGGCATTGCTTTCAACCTGCGCCCGATCACTGAAGGCGAAGTCATGGCCGCCGACGAATTGATGCTCAGCTCGGCCACCAAGGAAGTGCTTGCGGTGACTACGCTCGATGGCGAATCGGTCGGCCACGGTGCCGGCCGCGGCAAGGTCGGCCCGGTCTACGCGAAGGTGTATGCGGCTTACCAGCGCGCCAAAGCGGCGCAGCGGGGCTGATGCCTTGGCCACCGTACAGCCTATGCAAAGCACACCCGCCGACCAATCGCTGATCACGTACCCGTCGCCGTTCCCCATCAAAGTGATGGGCGGTAATGTCGATGGATTCGCCCAGGCGGTGCTGGAAATCGCACAGCGCTTCGATCCGCTGCTCGATGCGAGCTTGATTGAAATGCGCCCGAGCTCGGGCAACAAATACCTCGGCGTCACCATCACCGTCACCGCCACCAGCCGCGAGCAGCTCGATGATTTGTACCGCGCGCTGAGCTCGCACCCGCTGGTCAAAGTGGTGCTGTAGCGCGGGTCGATTCGACTGCACTCACACGCGTCCGATGACCGCGCCGCTGCTGGTGGACCACGGACTTGTCGACGCGGAGTCGGTGATCGACGCCATGCGCGACTTCACCGAGCGCCGCAACCAGTCGGCTGTGCCGCAGCCCGATGAAATTTGGCTGTGCCAACACCCGCCGGTCTTCACCCAGGGTGTGGCCGGCAAAGCCGAGCACGTGCTCGACGCGCGCGGCATCCCGGTGATTCAAACCAACCGCGGCGGGCAGGTGACGTACCACGGCCCCGGGCAGGTGGTGATCTATCCGTTGATCGATCTGAAGCGGCTTGGTGTGTACGTTAAAGAGTACGTGTACCGGCTGGAGCATTGCGTGATCAAAACGCTGGAACAGCTGGGCGTGACTGGCCACCGCGTACCGGGTGCGCCGGGCATTTACGTTCGCCTGGCGGACCCCGGTGGCCACGCGCCGCTCGAGCTGGCGACGCCGCGTGACCGGCAGGGCGCAGCAGCTGCCGATCCGTTCAACGGCCTGGGGAAAATCGCTGCGCTCGGCATCAAGGTAAGCCGACACTGCACCTACCACGGAGTGGCGCTGAATGTGGCAATGGACCTGCGCCCGTTCGAGCGCATACACCCCTGTGGTTACGTCGGTTTGGCGACAGTCGACCTGGCTACACTGGGTATTCAAGTCGAGCCGGCAGCCGTTGCCGAGCAGCTGGGCCGGCGGCTCGCCGAGCATCTGAGCCCCTGACAACACCCTGCGTTCGTACGCGAAGCGCGCCTATTGAAAGCCGACGATGTCGACCGATTCTGTGACCGTCGTTGATCCGAACGCTGCCGCCTACGACGCCGGCGCAAAGCAAAAAGCGCAAGCCAAAACCTCGCGTATCCCGATCAAGATCGTACCGGCCGAGGCGTTGAAAAAACCCGACTGGATCCGCGTGCGCGCAAGCACGGCGGGCTCTGCGCAGTTGTCGCGCTTCTATGAAATCAAAAACATTCTGCGTGCGCACCAGCTGCACACCGTGTGCGAAGAAGCGTCGTGCCCGAACATCGGTGAGTGCTTCGGCAAAGGCACCGCCACCTTCATGATCATGGGCGACAAGTGCACCCGCCGCTGCCCGTTTTGCGATGTCGGCCACGGCCGCCCCGACCCGCTCGATGTGCATGAACCGCTTAATTTAGCCAAGACGATTGCCGCGTTGAAGCTGCAGTACGTGGTGATCACCAGCGTCGATCGTGACGACTTGCGTGACGGTGGTGCCGGCCATTTCGTCGATTGCATACGGCAGGTGCGTGCGCTCAGTCCGGCCACGCGCATCGAGATCTTGACGCCTGATTTCCGCGGTCGTGTCGAGCGCGCACTCGACATTTTGAAAGCTGCACCGCCCGATGTCATGAACCACAACCTGGAAACTGCACCGCGCTTGTACAAACAAGCGCGGCCGGGTTCTGACTACCAGGTCAGCCTGAACTTGCTCAAGCAGTTCAAAGCCTTTGCGCCCGACGTGCCAACCAAAAGCGGATTGATGGTGGGCCTGGGCGAAACCGACGAAGAAATTTTGCAGGTGATGCGCGACATGCGCGCGCACGACATCGACATGCTCACCATCGGTCAATACCTGGCACCGAGCGGCCACCACTTGCCGGTGCGCCGTTATGTGCACCCCGATACCTTCAAGATGTTCGAGGCCGAGGCCGCCAAGATGGGTTTCACCCACGCCGCCGTGGGCCCGATGGTGCGCAGCAGTTACCACGCCGATCAACAGGCGCACGCGGCCGGTGTGGCCGATGCGTTGCCGCGTGGACAGCACGTTTTGGCAACCCCGACGCCACGTTGATGTCGCGCTGAAAGGCGCGTGCCGTGCGACCGACTTCGGTGCACCGCCACCCGTCAACGCTCGGCCAGCAGTTGGTCGATGCACGCCCGTAGCGCGTCGAAGTCGGGTCGACCGACATAGCGTTGCACGATCTGGCCGCGCCGATTGATCAGCAGGCTGGTCGGTGTAGCCGCCACCCCGCCAAAGCTGCTCGCCAGGCTGCCGCTGTGGTCGATGGCGACCTGAAACGGCAGCTTGTGCAACTCGGCAAAGCGCACCACCAGTGCGGGTGGGTCGTAGGCCATGGCAATGGCCACCGTGTCGTAGCCGCGCGATTGAAATTGCGCATGGGTGGCCACGATGGCCGGCATTTCTTGCACGCAGATCACGCAGCTGGTCGCCCAAAAATTGACCAGCACCACTTTGCCGGCCCATTGCGCCGAGTGGGCGGGAGTCCCGTCGAGCCGCGTGTAAGCGACCTGCGGTGCGCGTTCGAGGTCTGCCACACTGCCAGCGGTCTGGATCAGCCATGTGCCTGCCACCGCTGCCGCGGCCACGCCTAAAGCCGCAATCCATTTCACCCACTTCAAGTTCATCAGGAGCCGTCCATGCAGCGCAGAAAATTTACCGCCAACTTATTGTCAAGCGCTGGCGTGGCCTGCGCAGTGAGCAGCCCAGCCATTGCGTTCTCGTTGGATGGCGCGTTGAGCGACGGCGATGCGGCATCCGGCATACGCGCCGCTTTGGAGCGCGGTGCTGCATCGGCAATCAGCCTGCTCGGCAAGCCCGACGGCTTTTTGGGCAACCCGAAAGTGAAAATCCCGCTGCCCGGGTTTTTGAAAAGTGCCAGCAAATTGTTGAAGGCGACCGGCCAAGGCAAAAGCGTCGATGAACTTGTCACCGCGATGAACCGTGCTGCCGAGGCGGCGGTGCCGCAGGCGCAAGAAATGCTGTTGAGCGCGGTGAAATCAATGAGCGTGGACGACGGCAGGCGCATCCTCAGCGGCGGTGACGACTCGGTGACGAAGTTTTTCGCCGCGAAGACGCGCGAGCCGCTCAACATCAAGTTCCTGCCCATCGTTACCAAGGCGACCGAAAAAGTGGCGCTGGCCGATAAGTACAACGCAGTCGCCGGTCAGGCCATGGGCTTGGGGCTGGTCGACAAGAAAGACGCGAACGTGCAGCAGTACGTCACCGCCAAGGCACTCGATGGGTTGTATTTCATGATCGGTGAAGAGGAACGCAAGATCCGCAAAGACCCGGTGGCGACCGGCAGCGCGATCCTGAAAAAGGTGTTCGGTTCGATGAAGTAAGGCGGCACGAGCGTGCCCGCAGTGCGCCAGGCAACCGGGCTGTGCTTACAGCGCCTTCGACAACTCGAACATCAACACCGAGGGCAGCGCAGCGTCGATCGCGTCTTGACCGACGCGCGCGCGCTCGCTGTGGTCGTCGTCGGACACGCTGAATTCCTTGCCTTCTTCGATGATGTCGATGAAGGGGAAGCCGGGCACCTCGGCGCGTATCTCGGCAAAAAAGCGATTAAATCGGTCGCCCTGCAAGATGCTTTCAACGATGAATGCGTGGGGTAACCCATCGCGGCAAAAGTCACTCGCCTCCTCGATGGACGCGACCAAGTCGACGACCAATCCCATATGCCGGATGGCGTCGCGTATGCGCAGGCGCACATCGCGGCGCGAAGCCACGACCACCACATGGCTGCCCGCCAGCGGCTTCGAGTTCGCCGGGTCGTCAGCGCCTTGATCCAGGTCGACGGCCGAGATGCCGTCTATTTCCGCGGTGGTGATCAACTCGAATTCAAGCGTTACCGCCGCATCGCCACCGGTGACCTGGCGCGCCATGCGCAGCTTCATCGCCGCGGCGGTTTGCTCAAGCAGACGCCAGTTCAGGGTGTCGAGCTGCGGCAGCGGCATGCTGTTGGCCCCACTCACGCCGCTGGCCGATGCAGCCGACGCCAGTTGGAAGCGGCAGGTGAGCCGCACCTTGGCGGCCCAGCTTTTCACATCGATCGTGAAGCCGATTTCCGAATCGGCTTGCAGCAGCGCCCAGTCGAGCAGCGTGTTCAAAAGCGAAAAGGTCAGAGTGGCGTCGGCCAATACATCGACCGATTTGAGCAGCGGCTTGGAGGAAATACCGCGCATTTCGGTTTCGCGTTTTCGGTGCGTCAGCACCGTTTGCAGCGCGTCTGCCAACGCGACGCGCTCGCGCGATTGGCG
>JAYUGJ010000012.1:0-3245 GCA_043738425.1 Burkholderiales bacterium | reverse complement strand
GCACCACTCGGTCACTTCAATGAGGTTGTCGGAATACACATTGCGCAGGCGCGACAAGCTCAGCGACAAGCGGTCTTTCTCGATGCGCTGCGGCGAATCGTTCGGCGGGTAGCCCTGCATGCAGGCGTAGATGCAGGCCCCGATGGCGTAGATGTCGGTCCACGGACCAAGGGTGCCGTCGCGGCGGTACATCTCGGGGGCGGCGAAGCCGGGCGTGTACATCGGCCGGATGAAGTTGCCCTCTTTACTCAACACCTCGCGCGCGGCGCCGAAGTCGAGCAACACCGCCTTGTTTTCGTTGGTGATGAAAATGTTCGCCGGCTTGATGTCCAGGTGCAGCATCTTGTGCTGGTGCACGATGCGCAAACCGCGCAAGATTTCGTCGAACAACGAACGGATGGTCGATTCGCGAAACACCTTGTCGCGCTTCAGGTCGCGCGCGGTGACGATGAAATCTTGCAGCGTGTCGCCCTGCAAGTAATTCATCACCATGTAGACGGTTTCGTTCTCGCGGAAGAAATTCAAAACCGACACCACGCTGGGGTGCGAGATCTGCGCGAGCGAACGGCCTTCTTCGAAAAAACTCTTCAAGCCAAGGCGGTACAGCGGCTGCTTCTCCGGTTTGACGCGCGGTGTCAATTCGCCGACCGAGCGCTCGGCAAGCGACGACGGCAGGTACTCTTTCACGGCCACCATGTGCCGCTGCGCGTCTTCAGCGAGGTAGACCACGCCAAAGCCGCCAGCCGCCAATTTTTTAATGATTTGGTAGCCGCCTACTACGGTGCCTGACGGCAGCGGAGCAGGCTTTTGCTTTGACATAATCGGCGTTTTCTATAGGTAAAACAACATGCCAGTCTACAGCATGACCGGCTACGCCAGCGCCACTTCCGGTGCCGCAGAAGCACCGATATCGGCTGCCATTTCGGACCTGCCGACCCCGCGCGCCAACACCGCATCACGCGCCAACGCCACCGTCGAATTGCGCAGCGTGAATGGCCGCTTCCTTGACTTGAACCTGCGCCTGCCCGATGAATTGCGCGCACTCGAACCGTCGATTCGTGAGCTGCTGACGACCGCCTTTCGGCGCGGCAAGATCGAGCTGCGGTTGAACCCGCAAGCCACCGCCGACACCGCCTGGCCGCAGCCGCAACCGGATCAACTGAACCGCTTGTCGCACCTGCAAAGCACGGTGGTGGGCTGGTTGCCAACTGCCCGCAGCCTGTCGGTACACGAAGTGCTGCAGTGGTGCAAAGCAGGCGTGGTGGTGGAGCGCCTCGACGACGCTGCGATCGAGGCGACCCGGCGCGCCATTACCGGTTTGCTGGAAGCGCGGGCACGCGAAGGTGCGCGATTGGTCGACGTGCTGATGGAGCGCGTGCAGCACCTGCGCGAACTGGCCGCCGAGGCCGAGCCACTGGTGCCAGCGGCGGTCAAACGCCAGCAGCAAAAGTTTCTGGAACGCTGGCAGGAGGCGCTGGACCAAGCCGGCGCGGCGCAAACCGTGTCACGCGAGGCGTTGCAAGAGCGCGCGCTGAACGAAGCGACCGCCTACGCGATACGCATCGACGTGGCCGAAGAGCTGGCCCGGCTGCGCTCGCACCTCGACGAGATGGCGCGCCTGTTGAAAGCCGGTGGTGAAGTCGGCAAGCGGCTCGATTTTTTGATTCAGGAGTTGCTGCGCGAAGCCAACACACTCGGCTCGAAAGCGTCGAGCCTGGAGCTCACCAACATTTCGCTGGCGATGAAGGTGCTGATCGAGCAACTGCGCGAGCAAGTGCAAAACCTCGAGTAACGCAGGCATTGAACAAGGCCCGCCATGCAACAGCCTGAACAACAAGCCGGCAGCCTGTTCGTGGTCGCAGCGCCCAGCGGCGCGGGCAAATCGAGCCTGGTCAACGCGCTGCTCGAGCTCGACTCGCATTTGGGCGTCTCGGTGTCGCACACCACCCGCGCGCCGCGTGGCCAGGAGCAAAACGACCGCGAATACCACTTCATCGACGAAGCGCGCTTTCGCGCCAAGATCGCCGCGGGTGAATTTTTCGAGTGGGCCGAGGTGCACGGCAACTTGTACGGCACCTCACGCGCGGCGATCGAAACCCGCGTGGCCGCCGGCTGCGACGTGGTGCTGGAAATCGACTGGCAAGGCGCGTTGCAAATAAAGCACCTGTTCCCCAGCGCGGTGCTGATTTTCATCTTGCCGCCCAGCTGGGATGAACTCGCGCAGCGGCTGAACCGGCGCGGCGAAGACAGCGCCGAAGTCATTGCCCAGCGCCTGGCAAACGCGCGGCACGAAGTCGCACAGGCCCAGCACTTCGACTTCGTTATCATCAACGCTCTTTTTGAGGCGGCAGTTTTCGACCTGAAAACCATCGTCCATTCGCAGCGGTTGCGTTACGCCGTGTTGGCGAAGAACAAACCCACCGTTTTCGAAGCCCTGAACCTAGTTTGAGCGTCAGGCTTTTGCCGGCCTCCGCTGGGGCCCGATCCGTCACCCGCCAGGAGCACCACATGGCCCGCATCACCGTTGAAGATTGCCTGACCTACATCCCGAACCGTTTCCAGTTGGTATTGGCCGCGACCTACCGCGCGCGCATGTTGAGCCAAGGCCACGCGCCGAAGATCGAGACCAAAAACAAGCCGGGCGTGACCGCGCTGCGCGAAATCGCAGCCGGCGAAGTCGGCATTGAAATGCTGCGCAAAGTACCACTTTGATGGCGCGTGCCGACCGCAGACCAGTGATGTCGGCGCGGCAGCAATCGCAAATGAAAACGGCCCCACGGGGCCGTTTTTATTTGTCGCGCGGCAGCGGTTGCAAAGCACGCTAGATTCAGCCCATGGTCACCCCCAGCGACAACGGCAAAACGGACGCAAAAGCAGTACGGCGCGCGACGCCAGCGCGCATCCGCCCGACCACCAAGCCGCTGGCAGCGACCCACAGCGCCCCCACCGATGCAGCAGCTGCATCGCTCGACTCGCTGACCCACAAGCTCGACTACCTCGATGCGGCCGAGATTCGGCGGGTGCGCGACGCATACCGTTTTGCCGACGAGGCGCACCTCGGCCAGTTCCGCGCCAGCGGCGAGCCTTACATCACGCACCCGCTGGCGGTGGCCGGCGTGTGCGCCGACTGGAAGCTCGATGCGCAAGCCATCATGGCCGCGCTGATGCACGACGCGATGGAAGATTGCGGCATCAGCAAGGCCGAGCTGATCGAGCGCTTCGGCGCGCCGGTGGCCGACCTGGTC
>JAYUGJ010000011.1:0-10590 GCA_043738425.1 Burkholderiales bacterium | reverse complement strand
GGTCGACAAGGACCAGGTGATGTACTACCGCGAAGACAAGGCCGGCCAGGTCTTGCAGGAAGGCATCAACGAGCCCGGCGGCATGAGCAGCTGGATCGCAGCAGCGACGAGCTACAGCACGAACAACCGGATCATGATTCCGTTCTTCGTCTACTACTCGATGTTCGGCTTCCAGCGCGTCGGCGACCTGGCCTGGGCCGCTGGCGACATGCAGGCACGGGGCTTCCTGCTCGGTGGCACCTCGGGGCGCACAACCCTGAACGGTGAAGGCCTGCAGCATGAAGACGGCCACAGCCACATCCTGGCCAGCACGATTCCCAACTGCATCAGCTACGACCCGACCTTTGCGCACGAGGTCGCAGTCATCCTGCACCACGGCCTGCAACGCATGGTCGAGCAGCAAGACAACGTGTACTTTTATTTGACGCTGCTGAACGAAAACTACCCGATGCCCGGCTTAACACCTGGCACCGAGGCGCAAATCATTCAAGGCATGTACCTGCTCGATGCCGCAGCGGTGATGAAGAAGGACACACCGCGCGTCAACCTGCTCGGCAGCGGCACCATCTTGCGTGAATCGCAAGCCGCCAAAGCGTTGCTGGAGGCCGATTGGGGCGTGGCCGCCAACGTGTGGAGCTGCACCAGCTTCAACCAACTGGCGCGCGACGGCCAGGACTGCGACCGCTGGAATTTGTTGCATCCGACCGAACCCGCGCGCGTGCCGTTCGTGGCGCAGCAACTCGATGCCCACGCGGGGCCGGTGATCGCCGCCACCGACTACATGAAGAACTACGCCGACCAGATACGCGGCTTCATTCCGAAAAACGTCGACGGCTCGAACCGCGTGTTCAAGGTGTTGGGCACCGACGGTTTCGGCCGCAGTGATTTCCGCAGCCAGTTGCGCGCGCATTTCGAAATCAACCGGCACTACATCGTGGTGGCGGCGCTGAAAGCGCTGGCCGAAGAGGGCAGGTTGCCGGTCGACAAAGTGGCCGATGCAATCAAGCAGTACGCGCTGCCGGTCGACAAGATCAATCCGCTGCGCGCTTAAAAAAATCACACGAGACGGAGACCCGACATGGCCCTGGTGGAAGTAAAGGTTCCCGATATCGGCGACTTCGACGAGGTCGATGTCATCGAGCTGTTGGTCGCGGTGGGCGACACCGTGAAAGCCGAGCAGTCGCTGATCACGGTGGAAAGCGACAAAGCGTCGATGGAAATCCCATCGTCGCTCGGCGGCGTGGTGAAAGCGCTGCGGGTGAAGCTGGGCGACAAGGTGCGGCAGGGATCGGTGGTGTTGGAGTTGGAGGCGGGAGTAGGGGTAGGGGTAGGGGCAGGGGCAGCTGGAGAGTCAACTGCTGGTGTACTTCCGCCGCCGAGCGAGGCTCTTGTGTCCACCCCTCGCCCACTGGGCGCGGGCGGGGGGCGAGATGGGGCTTTCGAGCCGCCTGCGGCGAGCCCATCGAGCGGTGCCGGTTTGCCAGCCGGAACGCGCACGGCAAGTGAGGGCGCGGTGCCGGCAAATCCACCTGCTTCAACAGCAGAGAAGGCCTCGTCTCTGCCGACCGCGCCGCCCTCGCCAACCCACACCCCAACCCTCTCCTCAACCCCCACCCCAACCCTCTACCCACAGGGGAGAGGGAGCAACGCCGGAACAGCCGAGCGCCAAGTGCCCACGGCATCGCTGCCGCCACACGAACCGACCGCCCCCAAGGGCGCATTGCCGCACGCATCCCCGTCGATACGCATGCAGGCACGCGAGCTCGGCGTGCCGCTCGATGAGGTGCCGGGCACCGGCCCGAAAAACCGCATCACACCGGCCGACTTGGCCGATTTCGTGAAGCGCGTGATGTCGGGTGCGGCCACCACCAAAGCGGCTGCAGCGCTGGGGTCCGGCAGCGGCAGCGTGGGTGGTGTCACTTCGGATGCGTTGGCCAGCCTGCTGCCGTGGCCGCACATCGACTTCGCCAAATTCGGCCCGATTGAAAAACGCGAGCTCACGCGCATCCAAAAAATCAGCGGTGCCAACCTGCATCGCAACTGGGTGCGGATACCCCACGTGACCAACCACGACGACGCCGACATCACCGAGCTGGAGGCGTTTCGGCTGCTGCTGAACAAAGAGCATGAAAAGGCCGGCATCAAGGTCACGATGCTGGCGTTTCTGATCAAGGCCTGCGTGGCGGGCTTAAAAAAGTTTCCTCACTTCAACGCCTCGCTCGAGTCCACCGCCGCGGGCGACCAACTGGTGTTCAAGCAGTACTTTCACATCGGGTTCGCCGCCGACACGCCGCACGGTTTGATGGTGCCGGTGATCAAAAACGCCGATGCCAAAGGCGTGCTGCAGATCTCGCAAGAGATGGCCGAGCTGGCGCAAAAAGCGCGTGACGGCAAGCTGAGCCCGACCGAGATGGCCGGTGGCTGCATCAGCATCAGCTCGCTCGGCGGCATCGGCGGGCGCTACTTCACGCCGATCATCAATGCGCCCGAAGTCGCGATTTTGGGCGTGTGCAAAAGCAGCATGCAGCCGGTGTGGGACGGCACCGCGTTTCAACCCCGCTTGCTGCTGCCGCTCAGTTTGAGTTGGGACCACCGGGTGATCGACGGCGCATCGGCGGCGCGTTTCAACGCGTATGTGGTGCAGGTGCTGGGCGACTTCCGGCGCGTCATTCTGTAAAGAGCAAGCGATGGCACTGATCGATATCAAAGTTCCCGACATCGGCGACTTCCACGACGTGGCGGTCATTGAGCTGTTGGTGGCGGTGGGCGACACCATCAAAGCCGAGCAATCGCTGATCACGGTGGAAAGCGACAAAGCCTCGATGGAAATCCCGTCGTCGCATGCCGGTGTGGTGTCGGCGCTGCGGGTGAAGCTGGGCGATGTGGTGAATCAGGGGTCGGTGATGTTGGTGTTGGAGGTGGGCGCGGTGGTTGCACCCCCAACGCCCGCAGTGGCCGAGCACATATCTACTTCATCGATTGCGATGTCTGTGCCATCTGCGGTTTCAACGCCAGCTCCAAACATCGACAGCGCGAACGCATCAGACTGCGATCTGCTCGTTTTAGGCGCCGGCCCGGGTGGCTATTCGGCGGCATTTCGGGCGGCCGATCTGGGGCTGAAAGTGATCTTGGTCGAGCGGTACCCCACGCTCGGTGGGGTATGCCTGAACGTCGGCTGCATCCCATCGAAAGCGTTGCTGCATGTGGCTTCGGTGATGGACGAGGCAGCGCATTTCGAGTCGCTGGGCATCACCTACGCGCCACCCACGGTCGACATGGCGAAGCTGAAAGCGCACAAGGAAAAAGTGGTCGGCAAACTCACCGGTGGGCTGGCCGCGATGGCCAAGCAGCGCCGCGTCACGGTGGTGCAGGGCCGCGGCGAATTCGTCGATGCGCACCACGTGAAAGTGACGCGGGCCGACGGTGAGGGGCAGGTCTATAGCTTCAAACGCGCCATCATCGCCGCGGGCTCCGAAGCGGTGAAGCTGCCGCTGCTGCAAACCGCCGCGCTGAAAGACGATCCGCGCATCGTTACCTCGACCGGCGCGCTCGAATTGCGCCAGCGCCCCAAGCGCATGTTGGTGATCGGCGGCGGCATCATCGGGCTGGAAATGGCCACGGTGTATTCGACGCTGGGTGCGCGCATCGACGTGGTCGAGATGCAAGACAAGCTGATGCAAGGTGCCGACCGCGACCTCTACAAGGTGTGGCACAAACTGAACGCGCCGCGCTTCGACCACCTGATGCTGAACACCAAAGCCGTGGGTGCCGCAGCCACCAAGGCAGGCATCGTGGTGCAGTTCGAGTCGACCGATCCCGACCCGCCCGATGCCGCGCCCGCCGTCAAGGAGCAGCTCTACGACCTGGTGCTGCAAGCAGTGGGCCGCACGCCGAACGGCTTGCGCATCGGTGCCGATAAAGCCGGTGTGGCGGTGAGCGAGCGCGGCACTGTGACGGTCGATATTCAAATGCGCACGAACGTCGCGCACATATTCGCCATCGGCGACATCGTCGGCCAGCCGATGCTGGCGCACAAGGCAGTGCACGAAGGCCATGTGGCGGCTGAAGTGGCCGCCGGCGAACTGCTGCATGACGACCACCTCGCCAAAGCTGCATTCGATGCGCGCGTGATCCCGAACGTGGCCTACACCGACCCCGAAATCGCCTGGGTCGGCCTGACCGAAGACGACGCCAAAACGCAAGGCATCGCGGTCACCAAAGGCTGGTTTCCGTGGGCCGCCTCAGGCCGCGCGATTGCCAACGGCCGCGATGAAGGCTTCACCAAATTGCTGTTCAGTGCGGCCACCGGTGTCATCGTCGGCGGCGGCATCGTCGGCACCCACGCGGGCGACATGATCGGCGAGGTGGCGCTGGCCATCGAGATGGGTGCCGATGCGGTCGACATTGGCAAAACCATCCACCCGCACCCGACTCTGGGTGAAACCATCGGCCTGGCAGCTGAAGCAGCCACCGGTGTGTGCACCGACCTGATGCCGGCGCGGCGCTGAAGCGGTTGATCGTCGTCCGCGCGGTTTACTTTTTCCGTTCGTCTTGAGCTTGTCGAAGGACCCTTCGACAAGCTCAGGGCGAACGGAGGCGGGGCAGGGCGAACGGGCGGGGCAGGGCGAACGGGGTGGGCAGGGCGAACGGGGTGGGCGAAGGGGCGGGGCGAACCCCGTTTTTCTAGCGCAGATCTGGCCTCGGTACCGTTGGCACCACGGTGGCGGGCACGAACGCGGGCACGCGTCGCGCCAGGGCGGGCAGGTTGATCAGCGGTGGGGCTACCGCTTCGGCCGGACAACGCGCGGGTGCGTCATCGCCTTGCGCCCAGCCGTTGGTCTCGTCGTTCAGGCTGGCCGGTCGGGCGACGCCGATTTGCGCCATCAACTGGCTCATGCCGGCGTGCGTGCGGGCAAACGCCAGCGCGCGGTCGTACAGCGCATTCGAATAGGCGCGGCGCGCGGTGTAGACCTCGTTTTCGGCGTTCAACAAATCAAGCAGGCTGCGCTGGCCGATGTCGAACTGCTGGCGGTACGCGTCGCGCGCCTTGACGATGGCTTCGGTGTTGCGGCTCAGCAGCACCAGTTGCTCGGTCAGTTTGCGGGTGTCGTTGTAGGCGATGGCGGTGACCTGGCGCACGTCGCGGCAGGCCTTGTCGCGCAGGTCACCGGCCTGGTTCAAGATGTTGGTTTGCTGGCGCACGCGGGCCTGGTCGGATCCGCCGTTGTACAAGTTCCAGTTCAGCAGCAACTCGGCCGAGCTGTCGTTGCGCTGGTCTTGCACGCCTTGGTAGTTGTGGCCGATGCCGCTGCGCAGCCGCGCTTCGACGCGCGGTTGAAACGCCGACTCGCGCACCTGCACCGACGTGCGCGCCGAGCGCATCGCTTCGATGCTGGCGCTGACGGCCGGGCTTTGATTCACCGCGCTGGTCAGCAGGTCGGTGCTGTTGGCCGGCACGCCGGTGTCGAGCACCAACAGGCTGCCCAGCGCAGCCGGCGCTTGCACGCCGACCACCCGCAGGTAGCGCGTCAACACGTCGTGCAGGTTGGCGGTTTCGGTGGTCAGGTTGGATTCAGCCAATGCCAGCCGCGCGTTGGCTTGTTCCAGGTCGACACCGCGGCCGACACCGGCGCGAAAGCGCGATTGGATTTGCTGCATCGCATACAAATGCTGGATGTAGTTGTCTTCGGCCAGCACCACCAGATGCTGATAGCGCTGCACGTCGTAGTGGTTGCGGGTGGCTTCCAGCGCGATTTGCTCGCTGGTTTCGATCAAGTCGAAATAGCGGCCGATGCGGTCGTGGTTGGTTCGATCCACCTCGCGCCAGCTGCCCAGGCCGTCCCACAGCAGCTGTGTCAACGCCAGGCCCACACCGGTGCGCGACAAGCTGGTCGATGCCGGTCGGCGCGAGTTGATGCGGTCGCGGGTCACGCCGACATCGGCGTTCACATCCAGCCGCGGGCGCAGTGCGCCGCGCGCCACATCGATCGCGTCGGCGCTGGCGCGGTAGGCGTTGAATCGCGCCGCTACATCGGGGTTCGACAGCAGCGCGTTTTCTACCGTACTGCGTAGCGGGTCGGCAGCATCTGCAACGGCCGCGACAGTGCGCTGCGGCTGGGTTGCGGTGGCGGTCGGCGCAGCTGTTGGGGTTGGCACTTGCACTTGCATTTGCACTTGCGCGAAAGCTGCATGGCACATCAGGCACACCGCCGCGTAAATGATCGATACCGAAAACAATTTCTTATTTTTCATGCGGGGGCCATGTTGCATACCAACTAAAACCGAGATTGTGAATTCACGCGCCGCGCAGTATCCCCCCGATTGAGGGATATTCACGCCGGTATTCGGCCGTTGAAACCGTTCGGCGCGAGCGCTTTCGTTGTTACGCAACCTCGCGGGTTTTGGACTGTGCGGTATGTCACGCGGTTGGCGGAAATGCTTTGTGCGGATGCGGCGCACAACCGCTGACAGTGCGTTTTTGTCGGCTGCCCCGCGTCAATCTGAAACCACCGACCGGTACGGTACCGGCACCGGTAACGGCACCGATACTGACACCCGCCGAAACCGCATCGCGTTGCCTCAAGTCACCGCCGCATTTGCCGAGATAAAAACACCGGTTATTTGCGGCGCGTGCGCTGCCCACCCACCCCGCGCTCGTGTCACACGATCTGCCGCCCGCCCGTGAATTGCAGTGTTTTGACTTCGTGGGTGCGTGCCCGATGCCGGCAGCAGCTGCCGGCCGCTCGGCCCGGCCGGTGGCCGTGGCCGGCCGTTTGTCGTGCGTTGATTGCGCTACTTATTTGCGTTGCGGCGACCCGGCCTGCCACCTCGTTTGCCGCCACTGCAGATGTGTTGACCGCCTCGGCGCAGCAACGCGGCCCGCGGGCGTTGGCGGGTTTGCGTGCGTTGCAAAGCCTGTGGGCGAATTTGGCCAACGCCGACGAGTTGGCGCAGCTGCATGCGGTGAACCAGTTCTTCAACCAACGCATTGCGTTTCGCGACGACATGGCGGTGTGGGGCCAGATCGATTACTGGGCCACCCCGCTGGAAACGCTGGCCAAAGGCGAGGGCGACTGCGAAGACTTCGCCATCGCCAAATACTTCGGTTTGTTGATGGGCGGCATGCCGGTGGCCAAGCTGCGCCTGGTGTACGTGCGCGCACAGATCGACGGGCCGCACGCGGGTGTGTCGGCACCGCCCCAGGCGCAACCGCATATGGTGCTGGCGTACTACGCACAGCCCCACGCCGAGCCGCTGATCCTCGACAACCTCGCGCCCGATGTGCAGCTGGCATCGCAACGGCCTGACTTGACGCCGGTGTTCAGCTTCAACAGCCAGGGCCTGTGGCAGGGGCCAGGTCTACAGCGCGTCAGCGATCCGGTGACCGGTTTGTCGCGCTGGCGTGAGGTGCTGGCCCGCGCCCGTGCCGAGGGGTTTGCGCCATGACGCAGCCGCGCATGAAACCGCAGCCCGCGCGCAGCCCACCACCCAAAATGCGACCGCACCAGCGCTCCCACCACTGCAAGGAATTCCCATGTCGCTGATACGTCAAGTCTGGCTGCTGCTGTTGGCCACGGTGTTGCTGGCGTTTGCCTGCAGCGCGCTGGTGGGGGTGACCTCGGCGCGCGATTTGTTGCAAACCCAGTTGCGCATCAAAAACAACGACAACGCGGCAGCGCTGGCGTTGGCGTTGTCGCAGCAAAAAGGCAACCCGGAATTGATGGCGCTGTTGTTGACCGCGCAGTTCGACACCGGCAGCTACCGCCGCGTGCAGTGGCTCGCGGCCGATGGCAAAACGCTGTTCAACCGCGAAGCCGCAGCGGCCCGCCACACCAGCAGCGCATCCAGCGCCCCGGCGTGGTTCCAAGCCGCGCTGCCGATTGCGCCGCAGCCCGGCAGCGCGCAGGTGTCCGATGGCTGGCGCGCGTTGGGCCAGGTGCAAGTCGAAAGCCAGGTGGCCTACGCGCACGATGCGTTGTGGTCGACCAGCGTGCGCAGCGCCATCGCGATGGCGCTGGTCGGTGCGTTGGCCGCAGGCTTCGGCTGGCTGGCGGTGCGCCGCCTGCGCCGGCCGTTGGAAGCCACCGTCAAGCAAGCGCTGGCGCTGGAACGTGGCCAGTTCATCACCGTGGCCGAGCCGCGCCAGCCCGAACTGCAACGCGTGGCGCGCGGCATGAATTCGCTGGTCGAACGGCTGCGCGTGACCTCGGGTGCGCAGGCCGCGCAGCTCGGCGCGCTGCACCAGCAAGCCAACGCCGATGTGTTGACCGGGCTGGCGAACCGGCAGCATTTTTTGAGTCAACTCGACTCGGCCCTGCAGCGCGAAGACGGCCCGGCCGAAGGCGGCCTGGTGCTGCTGCGGCTGATCGATCTGGCGGCATTGAACCGCCAACTCGGCCACCCCGCCACCGACCGCTTGCTGCTCACGCTGGCCGAAACCCTGCGGCCCTACGCCGACCGCGTCAAAGGCTGCTTTTTGGGCCGCTTGAACGGTGCCGACTTCGCGTTGGTTTTGCCGGCCGCCAACGTGGCGCGCGAAACCGCCGCCGCGCTGGCGGCCGCGCTGCGCCTGCTGTTGCCGCCGCTGGCCCCGGGTGCAGCGGTGTGCTTCGGCGCGGTCGAATTACAACGCGGCATGCTGCCCGCGCTGGTGATGGGCATGGCCGACGCGGCGCTGGCGCGTGCTGAATTGCGTGGCGCATTTGCGGTCGAGGTGACTGCGGTCGACGGTGGCGCAGGCCGAGCCCTCGGCGGCTCATTCAACGACGTGGCGCAACTCGGCGAAGGGGCCTGGCGGCAACGCATCTTGCAGGCCATTGAACCCGTGCCTGGTGCCGCCAGCGCGTTGCGCTTGATGGAATTTCCGCTGCTCAACGCGGCGCACCAACTGGTGCATTTGGAATGCCCGCTGCGCTTGCAACTGGAGCCCGGCGGCGCGTTCGAACCCGCGTCACGTTGGCTGCCGCTGGCGGTGCGCAGCCGCCTCACATCGGATGTCGACACCCGCGCCGTCATCCTGGCGCTGACTGCGATCGAACGCGACGGCCGCGCGCGCGGCATCAACCTGTCGCCCGCATCGCTGGCCGACGGCAGCCTGGCCGCCAAGCTCAGCGCGCTGCTGTGGGCCGCGCCCGAAGCAGCCAAATTGCTGTGGCTGGAAGTGGCCGAAAGCGCCGCGGTCGACCGCTTCGACTTGCTGCAAGAGCTCGGCCACCAACTGCGCCCCACCGGCGCGCACTTCGGCATCGAACACGCCGGTGAACGCTTGAGCCAGATCCCGCGCTTGTTCGAAGCCGGGCTCGATTACGTGAAGCTGGACGCGTCGGTCACCGCCAACGTCGCCACCAACGAACGCCGCGCCTTGTTCGTGGGCAGCACCGCCACGCTGCTGCACGGCTGGGGCATCCAGGTATACGCCGAAGGCGTGGCCGACCCCGGCGACTCAGCCCGCCTGTGGGACTGCGGCATCGACGGCCAAACCGGCCCGTGGATCACCGGCCTGGCAGCAGCCGGCGCTTGATCGAAGTCGGGGCGAGCCCCCGTGCCCGTTTGCGCTGACTCAGCAATCCCATTTGCGCTGACTCGCCACCACCGTGCGCGCTGACATACCAAACCGGTTCGCGCTGCCACACGAAATCCCGTTCGCGCTGACCCACGAAACCCGTTCGCGCTGACTCGCAAATCCCGGTCGCGCTGGCTCGCAAAACCCGTTCGCGCTGGTGCACCAAATCCCGTTCGCCCTGAGCTTGTCGAAGGGGCCTTCGACAAGCTCAGGACGAACGGTGGTGGGGTTCATGCTGAACGGGATGGAGCTCAGGATGATCGGCGGTGGGGCTCAGGCTGAACGGGACGGAAGCGCAGGTCGCCCGCGTTTGCGTTGGTTCATGAAACCCGTTTGAGGTGACGCATCAAACCCATTCGCGCTGAATCGCCACAACCGTTCGCGCTGCCACACCAAATCCCGTTCGCGCTGGTGCACCAAATCCCGTTCGCCCTGAGCTTGTCGAAGGGTCCTTCGACAAGCTCAGGGCGAACGGTGGTGGGGTTCATGCTGAACGGTGGTGGGGCTCATGCTGAACGGGATGGAGCTCAGGATGATTGGCGGTGAGGCTCAGGCTGAACGGGTGCAAGCCCAAGCCCAAGCCCAAGCCCGCGCGCGGGTGCGGGTGCGGGCCCGAGCGGTGGCAAAGCCCCATCCGATCAGGTATCGATCACCAGCTTGTTGCGGCTCAGCAAATCGGCGATCACCAATTGGTCGGTGGCGAAACCGGTGGTCAGGTTCACCGTGCTGAGCTGAATGATCTGGTCGGTGGCGGTGGCCACGTAACCTGCCGCATAACCGCCGCCGCTGCTGATTGAAATCGTGGTGGTCGCACCGGTGCCTACAAAGTGCAGGTAGTTGGCCAGGTTGCCCGAGTTCTCGCCCACCAGCAAATCGCGCAGGTCGATCACGTCGCCACTGGTGGCGGTGACCGCGCCGTTGTCGAAGTCGGTGATGGTGTCGGTGACTGGTGCGCCGACTGCGCCCTGGTCGCCCAGCGTCCACTTGAACACGTCGGCACCGGTGCCGCCGGTCAGGCTGTCGGTGCC
>JAYUGJ010000010.1:0-4657 GCA_043738425.1 Burkholderiales bacterium | reverse complement strand
CCACACAGGAGCTCACCATGCAGCGTCGAATTCAACAAGGTTTCACCCTCATCGAATTGATGATCGTTGTCGCGATCATCGGCATCCTGGCAGCGGTCGCGCTGCCGGCTTATCAGGACTACACGAAGCGGGCCAAGTTGACCGAGGTAGTTCTTGCAGCCTCTGCCTGTCGCACAACAATCACGGAAGCGTATCAATCCTCTTCGTCAGGCTCCACCCCTGCCGCCGGGGCCTGGGGCTGCGAAAGCGTGAGCGGTACGCAGCTGTCGAAATACGTAACCTCAGTTGGCACTGATGCCAACGGCGTTGTGACAGTGATTGCCACAGGTACCGGCGATGCAGACATAGACGGCAAATCCGTTGTCCTAACCCCGTACGTGAGCAACACGACGGCAATGGTCGTGGCGTCACACGTGGGCCAGTCTGTTTACAAATGGGTTTGTGGCCCCGGGAGCGGCTCTGCTGGGGTCAAAGCTAAGTTCTTACCCGGCTCGTGCCGCGGATAAGTAGTTTGTATGTTGACCAGAGGGGGCAGCTTTGCTGCCCCCTCTGGTTTTTGGCAGACTTGACTCGCGATATGTTCAGGCTTTCTGGCTATGCGTTGATGGTCGCCTCGTGGCTGGTGTCGGACCATTACCCGCCGTGGACCGCCGCCTACAACGACACGGTCATGGCTGCGGGACTTGCATTGCTGTTCGCCGTCACCGCTGGGCGCCAGAAAACAGGAGCGTCCCGACTCGTCCCTGTGACGTTTTGGTGGCTCGTGGCGATTTCGCTGATTCCCGCATTTCAGTGGCTCGCGGGCCAGCTTGCCTACGGCGACGATGTGCTGGTGGCCGGCGTCTACGTGCTTGGGCTGGCCGTCGCGATTCTCACGGGCCAGCAAACGGCGGCTCGCAACACAGCAGAGTCATCGGCTGCGCTGTTGGGTGGGGCAATCCTGCTCGGGGCTGGGTTGTCTGCCTTAGTCGCGGTGATGCAAAGCATGGAGCTCGGCTCCCTCGGCCACTGGACGCTGGAGACTTGTGTTGGCGGGCGCGCATGCGCGAACTTGAGTCAACCAAATAATCTCGGAACTCTGTTGGGCCTCGGCGTGCTCGGCGTGCTGCTGCTTCGAGAGCAGTCACGATTGAGTGGTTGCACGGCTGGAGTGTTGCTAACGCTGCTGCTGCTTGGTGCTGCCGCGTCACAGTCCCGCACGGCCATGCTTTACGGGCCGACCATCCTGATAGGTTTGTGGGTGTCTCGCCGAGCGGGCATACCGATTCAAACGTCGATGCGAGCTGTGGCCTTTTTTACCGCAGCCCACTGGTTGCTAGCTTGGGCGTGGCCACTTTTGCAGGAAGCGCTGTTGCTTCACACCACACCGTCATTTGTTGAACGCAGTATCGATGCTGGCCGAATGCAGGCCTGGGGCATGTTCGTTGACGCATTGTCCCTATGTCCCTGGGCGGGCTTTGGTTGGCTACAGACAGCGAATGCGCAACTGATGGTCGCCGAAAACCACCCCGCATTGACCGGCGTTTGGCAGCAGGCACACAACCTCTTCTTGGAGCTGTTGCTCTGGTGCGGTTACCCGCTGGGACTCGGTCTCTGCGGATTGATCGTCTTCTGGTGCATCAATCGCGCGCGAAGAGTAGCCTCAATCGAGGGCGTCGTTGGGATGCTGGCGGTGGCTTTATTCGGCATTCACAGCATGCTTGAATTGCCGTATCACTATGCCTATTTCTTGATTCCGATCGGGATGTGGATCGGTATCGTCGAGCACGAAACTTCTGCGACGGTTCAGCGGTGGGCGTCGCTGCGCTGGATACCGGTGGGGCTGAGCGTGATGCTGGCGGTCGCAGTGATGTACGACTATGTCGAAGTAGAGGAAGACTTCCGACTGGCTCGTTTCGAAGCGCTGCGCGTTGGCACACGCGCTGCCAATACCCCTGCCCCTAAGGCGCACTTCCTGCCAAGCCTCACGGGCTACCTGCTTGTGACGCGGACGCGACCCGCAGCAGGAATGTCTGCAAATGAGCTGACTGCCATGGAAGCCTCCGTGAGGCGTTATCCGCACGCTGCGTCCATGGCAAAACTTGCCTTTGCTTGGGCGCTCAATGGTAGAGCTGTAGATGCAAAGCAGATGTTCTCCAAGATTCGCTACGTTCACGGTGAACGCATGTACGGCAAGGTGAGGCGTGACTTGCACGAACTGGTGCTCGGCGGCGAGGTTGGCTTGTTGGACTTGGACAGCAGTTTTTTGCCTTGAATCAAGACGGGAGCGCGGCTCACGATCCGTCCATGTTGAGCAACCGCCTGCTCCGCGTTCCTAAAATCTTTTCACCACAGGTCTCAAGCAGCGTGACGGCTTTGAGCAAGGCGTCGGTGTGGTCCCGCCCGGCGCAGGCCTTCAACCGGCCAAGTTAGTTGTCGTCGATTGACCAACGTAACTGTCGCCAACCACGGCCCGTCGATCCGACGACGCGAACCCGGCCGACCCTTAAAATTTCATGCTTCGGCATTCAATCTGGTCCGCTTCAACGAAGTCCGCTGACACTGGAGTTAAAACGTACTCGGCCTGCAGCCGACCCGGCATGATGAAGCGCAGGTTCGGTAGGTACAGGGCCTCCGCGATACCCGGGGCGGTTCAAACTTGTCGAAGTCGAAAGCGCGATACGAGCCGCCCCGCAGCGTAAACGGCCAGTCCTCTCTCTATGAACAACCGCCCCGTACGGACCCGCCTCAAGGCCGCCGGCATTCACCTGCTGGGCAGTGGCGTCGTTGCTGCGGTGGCGGCGACGCTGGTTTTTTGGGTGTGGTACCCATCGCCCTTTGCTGACATGGCCGGTGGTACCAGCCTGTTTATGCTGCTGGTCAGCGTCGACGTGATCCTCGGGCCTGCGCTGACAGCCGTTGTGGTCAGTCCCGGCAAGCGGCGCGGTGAGTTGGTGCGCGACCTGGGCGTGATCGTCATCATTCAGCTTGCCGCGTTTGCTTATGGTTTGCACGCGATGGCGATGGCTCGGCCGGTTGTCCTGGTTTTCGAAGTGGACAGGTTACGGCTGGTCACAGCGGCAGACATTGATCCGGCAACGCTGCACGAGGCGCCGACGGCATTCCAGCCGTTGTCGTGGACGGGTCCGCGCATGGTGGCTGCAATCAAGTCAAGCGATCCCGGTGAGCAGATGCGGTTGATTGAACTGGACCTCGCGGGCATCGGTTTGGCGATGGAGCCCAGGCAATGGCGTGATTACCGTGCCTATGCCGAGGCTGCCTGGACGCGGGCTCGCCCCGCGACGCAGCTTTTGGCGAAGTACCCGCACCAGGCCTCGTCGCTGGAGGCCATCGCACGCGCTGCGGGTCGTTCCCCCGAGGCGCTGCGTTTTCTGCCGTTGATTTCTCGCCAGGTGAACTGGGTGTGGGTGATCGCCGAGCCGGGCGCAAAGGTGGTGGGGTATCTGCCGGTTGAGGGATTCTTTTGACCCACGGCCTGAAGGCGTTGGGCTATGCACCGCGCCGTGCTGAAGGTCTTTTCTTTTCGCTGGCCGCCCTGCTGGCAGTGCTGCCGGCGGCTTTGCTGGCCACCAACGTCCCCCCATCCGCCACCTTCCTGAACCAGGCGGCCGCAGTGTCCGGCTGGGGCGCGTTCTGCGCGGTGCTGGCGCTGCGGATGATCCATATGCCGTCTGCGCTGGCGCGGCGTGCCGACGGCGGTCTGCGGGCCTTGCTGTTCGCCTTGGCCCTGTTGATCTCAGCATGCGCCGCGTCCTGGGCTGTCAACGGCCTGCCCGCTTCCATGGCCTTGTCGGCCATCGGCCTGTTGGCAGCGGCCGGGCTGGTGGCGGTGGTGGGTGCGGCGACGATGGACTCGGGCGGTGGCGTGGCCGCGTTTCGTGCGCTGTGCATTGCGCTCGCGGTGGCCGGCGTGCTCAGCGTGGCGGTGGGCATGGTGCAGGTGTTCGTGCCCGAGTGGGCCGATGGCCAGTGGATCGCCAGCGCCACGATTGAAGGCCGCGCGTCGGGCAATCTGCGCCAGCCCAACCACCTGAGCAGTTTGCTGCTGTGGTCGCTCATCGGCGCGCTGTGGCTTTTCGAGTCGCTCGGTGGTTTGCGTTGGCGGCTGGCGCGCTCGGGTTTGCTCGCGCTGATGGTCGGCTTCATCTTCGGCCTGGTGCTCAGCGCGTCGCGCACCGGCATGCTGGGCGTGCTGGCGCTGGCAGTGTGGGGCGCGCTCGACCGCACGCTGTCGCGGCGAGCGCGGCTGATGCTGTGCGTGTCGCCGCTGGTCTACGCGCTGTGCTGGGGCGGCCTCACCACCTGGGCCGACCTCACTGGCCATGTGTTCGGTGGGGCTGCCCGGCTGCGCAGCGAGACCGACATTTCCAGCTCGCGCTTCGGCATCTGGTCTGACACGCTGGGCCTGATCACGCAGCACCCGTGGTTCGGCGTCGGCTGGGGCGAATTCAACCTGGCGTGGTCGCTGACGCCGTTCCCGCATCGGCCCGGCGCGTTCTTCGACCACACCCACAACTTGCTGCTGCAGTGGGTCGTCGAGCTGGGCGTGCCGCTGGCGCTGCTGGTCACGGCGCTGCTGAGCTGGGCGATGTGGCGCGCCTGGTGCGCTGGCCGCCAGAGCACCGCAGCGCCCGACCGTGAACGCGCGTTGCTGTTG
>JAYUGJ010000009.1:0-4474 GCA_043738425.1 Burkholderiales bacterium | reverse complement strand
GACCCGATCAAGTTTCCCGACTTCGTGCACACCCAAAAGCGCGACCCGCAAACGAACATGAAATCGCCCGCGATGATGTTCGACTTCTGGAGCAAAGCGCCCGAATCGCTGCACCAGGTGACGATGCTGTTCAGCAGCCGCGGCACGCCCGATGGCTACCGCCACATGCACGGCTTCGGCAGCCACACCTTCAGTTTGATCAACCGCGCTGGCGAGCGGGTGTTCGTCAAGTGGCACCTGTTCACGCTGCAAGGCATCAAGAATCTGGAAGCTGCCGACGCGACTCGCCTGTGCGGTGAGGACCCCGATTACGCGCAGCGCGACCTGTTCGGTGCGATCGCGAAAGGCGATTTTCCGAAGTGGGAGGTGCGCATACAGGTGGCGACCGAAGCTGAATTGGCCGCCTGGGAAAGCCGCACCGGCTGGAACCCGTTTGATTTGACGAAGGTGTGGCCGCATGCGGATTTCCCGCGCCACCCGGTCGGCATCCTGGAGCTGAACCGCAACCCAGACAACTACCACGCAGATGTCGAACAGGTCGCGTTTTCGCCAGCCAATATCGTGCCGGGCATGGGCTACTCGCCCGACAAAATGCTGCAAGGCCGTTTGTTCGGCTACCACGATGCGCAGCTGTACCGCGTCGGCACCAACCACCAGCACCTGCCGGTGAATGCGCCGCGTTGCCCATTCGCCAACCAGCAGCGTGATGGGCAGATGGCCGGGTTGGACGCAAGCCGCAACGGCGGCTCGGCAGCCAACTACGCCACCGTCAACGCGGCGGGCAGCCAACCTGTCGGCTTCGGCCACGGCGATGCGGGCTGGTCGCTGCATGGATCGGCCGGGCGCTATGACGGTCGTGGCAAAGAAGACGATTACTCGCAAGCGGGCAACCTGTTTCGCGTGCTGCCGGAGGCTGAAAAGCAAAAGCTGTTCGACAACCTGAGCGGCCCACTCAGCCGCGTGCCGGCCGACACCTTGCGGCGCCAGCTCGCTCAGTTCGACCACGCCGATGCGGCCTACGGCGCAGGCGTGCGGGCAGCGCTGAAAGCCAAGGGCGTGAACGTCGATTGACCTAATCGGCCGCCACTGCAAAGCGAGGGCGGCAGCGATGCCGCCCTTTTTTGTGGCCGCGCGCCAAGCGTCGGCCGGCCACCGCAAAATCAGCTGCATTGTTTTTTGACTGACTCCACTGCCTGAGAACCCGACCGATGAAACAGTACCAATGCCTGGTGTGCGGCTTCATTTACGACGAAGCGGTGGGCATGCCCGACGACGGCATCGCCGCCGGCACCGCATGGGCCGACATTCCGTCCGGCTGGGAATGCCCGGACTGCGGCGTGTCCAAGGCCGACTTCGAGATGGTGGAGATTTGATGACCGAGCCGTCGCAAGCGCCGGTGGTCATCATCGGCAGCGGCCTCGCGGGCTATGCGGTGGCGCGTGAATTTCGCAAGCGCGACAAAGGTACGCCACTGCTGATATTGAGCCGCGACCACGGTGGGTTTTATTCGAAGCCGATGTTGTCGAATGCGCTGGCCGCGAACAAAACCGCGGCGAGTTTGCTGATGAAAACGGCCGCCACGATGGCGACCGAATTGAACGCGAGCGTGCGCGGTCATTTGGCGGTGCAACAGCTCGATACCGCGGCGCAGCGGTTGACGCTGGAGGGCGGCGAAGTCATCGTCTACCGCGATGTGGTGTTGGCGCTGGGTGCTGACCCGATCCGCCTGCCACTGGCCGGTGACGCGGTGGACCGCGTGCTGTCGGTCAACGACCTCGACGACTACGCGCGCTTCGCGCTGGCGCTGGAGGGCGTCGGCGGCAGCGGCCACGAGGGTGCTGAACGCGTGGCGATTCTGGGCGGCGGATTGATCGGCTGCGAGTTCGCCAACGACCTGTTGGCGCGCGACGTGGCACCCACCGTGCTCGATGTGGCCGACCGCCCGTTGTCGCGTTTGCTGCCCGCCGAAGCCAGCGCTTACCTGCGCGCCCGGCTCGAAGCGGCTGGCGTCGCGTTTCGCCTGGGTGTGTCGGCCAGCCGGGTCGACCGCAACGACACCGGTGGCCTGTCGATTGCGCTCAGCGATGGCAGCACGCTTCGCGCCGACCAGGTGCTGTCGGCCATCGGCCTGCGCCCGCGGGTAGCGCTGGCCACCGCGGCCGGCATCGCGGTGGCGCGCGGCGTCGCCACCGATCAACGGCTGGCGACTTCTGCCCCGCATGTTTACGCAGTAGGCGACTGCGCCGAAGTGCTGGGTTTGAACCTGCCGTACGTGCTGCCGTTGATGGCCCAAGGCCGCGCACTGGCCGCCACCTTGTGCGGCGAACCCACGTCGGTGGCGTACCCCGCCATGCCGGTGCTGGTGAAGACGCCGGCCTGCCCCACCGTGGTCTGCCCACCGCCCGCCGATGCCGCGGGCGAATGGCTCGTCACGACCACCGATGACGCCTGCGAGGCACGGTTTGTAGGTAGCCATGGCGCATTGCTCGGCTTCGCGTTGTTGGGCGCAGCCACTGCGAAGAAGCAGGCCTTGGCCGCTGAAGTGCCGGGTCTGTTGCCGAGCTGAGTGCTTACCCCCTCTCCCCGCGGGCGAGGGTTGGGGGGGTAAGGCAAGGCTTTCAAGCGGTAGACCGCGAGCCTGCCGAGCGGTTCCGGCTTGCAAGCCGGAACGCGCCCTGCAAGGGAGGGGCCGCGAAGCACTGCGGCGCTTAAAAAGCCCCTCAACCTGCCCTCTTGCCAAAGGGGCGAGGGGAATTCACTTTCGTCCGCGGCATCCCCTCAAATCGCCAACGGATCCACATCCACCGCCCAGCGCAAGATGCGTTGCTCGCCACCGCGTTCGTTGCGCACTGCATGCAGCGCAGGCAGCCACTGTGCCAAGAACCGCTGCAGCGCCACCCGCGATGCCGACTCGACCAGCATTTGCATGCGCTCGACATCGGCCACGCGGGCGATCGGGGTCGGCACCGGCGGATACATGGTGATCGCGTCGATGCCATCGACGCCTGCAGCCGCCAACGCCGCCGCTTGCAAAAAACCGCGCGCCGCATCGGCGCTGCGGGCCTCCGCGCGCAGCAGGGCCAGATGCGAATGCGGCGGTAAGCCGGCCATGCGCCGCTCATCGATTTGACTTTGCGCGAACGCGTCGAAGTCGTGGCGGCGCAGCGCGGCGTACAGCGCATGCCGTGGGTGCCAGGTCTGTAGCCACATCTCGCTGGCGGCCGCCTGCGCGGCATCGCGCCCGGCACGTCCGGCGGCTTGCATCAGCAACGCGAACAAACGTTCGGGCGCGCGGAAGTCGCTGCTGAAAAGCGAGGTGTCGGGGTTCACGGCGGCCACAAAGGTGATGCGCCGGAAGTCGTGGCCTTTGGTGATCATTTGGGTGCCGACCAGCACATCGACCTCACCGGCATGGACCGCACCGAGTTGCGCTTCAAGCGAGCCCTTGGCGCGCGTGCTGTCGGCGTCGATGCGCGCGATGCGCACCGGCGGGCGGTCGGGCACCGCGAGCAGCTCGGCCAGTTGTTCTTCGAGCCGCTCGGTGCCCCGGCCCATCGGCGCGATGTCGGGGTTGCCGCAGTCAGGGCAGGCGCGCGGCACGCGCTCGGTGTGGCCGCAATGGTGGCAGCGCAACGTGCGGTCGAGTTTGTGAAAAACCCGCCAGGCGCTGCAATGCGCGCAGCCGCTTTTCCAGCCGCAGTCGCTGCAATGCAGCACCGGTGCGTAGCCGCGGCGGTTCAAAAACACCAGGCTTTGCTCACCGCGCGCAATGCGCTGCTGCAGCGCCGCCACCAGCGGCGGCGAAATGCCGGCGCTGCCTTTGACCTTCGGCTGCTGGTTCATATCCACCAACCGCACCGTGGGCAATGCGCCGCCGCCGATGCGCGCGGGCAACGACAGCCGGGTGTAGCGGCCTTCGGCCGCGCGCTGCCAGCTTTCGAGCGACGGCGTGGCCGAGCCCAGCAGCACGGTCGCGCCTTCGAGCTTGCCGCGGTACACCGCCAAGTCGCGTGCCGAATAGCGCGCGCCTTCTTGCTGTTTGTACGACGGGTCGTGCTCTTCATCGACCACGATCAGGCCGAGTCGCGGCATCGACGCGAACACCGCGAGCCGCGTGCCCAGCACCAGATCGGCCAGCCCCAGGTGCGCGGCCAGCCAACTGCGCAGCCGCTGCGCAGGCGTCAAGCCGCTGTGCATCGAGACGATGAGGCGGGCGCCAAAGCGTTCGGCAAAACGGGCTTCGAGCTGCGGCGTCAGATTGATCTCGGGCACCAGCACCAGGGCTTGTTTGCCAGCGGCCAAGGTCTGCGCTGCCGCGCGCAGATAAATCTCGGTTTTGCCGCTGCCGGTGACGCCGTGCAACAGCACCGTGGCTGCGAGCGACTGCGTCTGGGCAAGTTGCTGTACCGCGTCCAGTTCGGCCAACACCTGGCTTTGTGCAGCGTCGAGCGCGGGCGGCGCCGCCGGGTCGGCC
>JAYUGJ010000008.1:0-19199 GCA_043738425.1 Burkholderiales bacterium | reverse complement strand
GGCGCATGGTGGCCCACCATGCCAGCCCGGGCACGGCGAATGAGACGCCCGAGATCGTTGAGACCCCGGCGGTGCTGCATTGAGGCCAGCGGCTGGCCTGGCCGCCGGCTGATGCAGCGTTTCTCTGCGCCGTGGTGGTTGCCCGGCGGCCATGCGCAGACGATCTGGCCGGCCCGGCTGGCGCGCTGCGCCCCGGCGTCGGCGACAAGCAACCCCGCTGCCCTGGCCTGGCGCCGTGAGCGCTGGGCCACGCCCGACGCCGACTTCATCGATGTGGATTGGCTGGCCGCAGGCTACACACCTGGCACCACGGTGGCGGCGGTGCGTGGCGCGGCGCTTGCGCCCGCGCCAGCTGCCACGCCGCTGCTGGTGCTGTTCCACGGTCTTGAAGGCTCATCGGCCAGCCACTATGCGCGGGCCTTTGCGCAGGTGGCTGAGCGGCTGGGCTGGCGCTATGCGGTGCCGCACTTTCGGGGTTGCTCAGGCACACCCAATCTGACCACCCGTGCGTACCACTCGGGTGATTTCGAAGAAATCGGCTGGATCCTCGACCGGTTCCGCGCGCTGCACGTGGGCCCGCTGGTGGCCGTGGGTGTGTCGCTCGGTGGCAATGCGTTGCTGCGGTGGGCCGAACAAGCCGGCAGCGGCGCGGCCGCTTGCGTCAGTGCGTTGGCCGCGTTGTCATCGCCGGTGCACCTGGCTGCCAGCGGTGAGGCCATTGGCCGCGGTTTCAATCGGCAGGTCTACACCCGCATGTTTTTACGCACGTTGCGGCCCAAAGCGCTGGCCAAGCTGGCGCTCGACCCGCATTTGTTTGACCGCGCGAAGATGCTCGCCGCACGCGACCTGTACGACTTCGACAACCTGTACACCGCGCCGGTGCATGGTTTCCGCGACACCGACGATTACTGGCAGCGCGGCGCGGCGCTGCCGCACCTGCACTGCATCGGTATTCCGGCGCTGATGGTGAACGCATTGAATGATCCTTTCGTGCCTGCGGCATCGCTGCCACGCGCGGATCAGGTCGGCAGTCACGTCACCTTGTGGCGGCCCGCGCAGGGTGGTCACGTAGGCTTCGCCACCGGGTCATTTCCGGGCAGATTGCAGGCGCTGCCAGAGCGCGTGACCGCTTGGTTGCGCGCACACATTGCGCGCTGAAGGTCGCGCGCAGCCCCATCGCCCCATCGCATGGATGACACCGTTGCCGCTGCGTTAAAAAAATGGCCGAACGTGCCGCATTGCTACGGCTGGCTGGCACTCGATGCGCGCGGCAACTGGTATTTGCGTGACGAGGCGGCGCAATCGGCGGGGCCATTTCCGCAGTCCAAAGGCAGTCGGCTGGAGCATGTCGGTTTGCGTGAATTCATTGAACGTAATTACGCTTGCGACGCCAACGGCGCGTGGTTTTTTCAAAACGGACCACAGCGGGTCTACGTCGAGTTGGAAGCCGCACCCTGGGTCTGGCGCTTGCACCGAGTCGGCGCGTCGAGCGAGGTGGCCTTGCGCAGCCACAGCGGCTTGCCGGCCGAATTCGTGTCGGCCTGGATGGACGAGCGCGGTCGTGTGCTGGTGGCCACCGATCTGGGGCTGGGTCTGGTGCACACGCTCGATGTGGAATGCGCCGCCGATGCGATTGCGCAGGGCCATTGGTCGATTGGCGAGGTGCGGTGCGCTGAGCTGCCTGCGCGCTTTGGTTTCCGGCTGAGCCCAGCGCATGACGCCGTCACCGCCGCAAACCGTGCGCACGATGTCGCCACAAAAAAGCCGACCCTCGGGCCGGCTCGTTGATGCAACCCACGGCCGCCCTGGTGCGGCTCGGCAGCGAGCCCCAGGTTTACGGCCCCGAGGCTGCGGCAGGCGCAGCAGGTGACGCTGGTTCCATGGCGGGCGCTGCGGCTGCGCCTTGCGGCTCGGCGAAATTCGCGCCGCCTTTGTTTGCCATGTAGACGACCGCGCGGCCGACTTCAATGTCGCTGTAGTCGCCGCCGCCTTGTGCGCCCATCGCGTTTTTGCCCTTCATCGCGCTGTTCCACAGCACGTCGTAACCCTGTGCCACGCGCGGCGCCCACGCGGTGGTGTCACCGAACTTGGGGGACCCGGCCAGGCCAGCCGCATGGCAGGCCGAGCATTGCGCTGCATAGACCTGCTCGCCGGTTTTCAGCGTGGCCAGGTTCGCCAAATCCTTCACCACGACCCGGCCCACCGGCGCGATGCGTTTCGAAGTGGCAGCTGCAGTGAAAGCGTCGCTGCCGGCTGCTGGCCGCTTGTCATCGGTCACGTACATCGCGAGCATCACGATGACGATCACCGGAAGGATGAATGAAAAGAGTACCGCGACGATCAACTGTTTTGGTGTCTTGATGGGCCCTTCGTGTGGACCGTCATCGTGGGAATTGCTGGCGTCGCTCATGGCTTCCTCGGCTTGCGGGGTGGTACTTGAATGGGGTGCGGGTCGCGCGCCGTATGGGGCGCACCGCGTTGCCTTTTTGCAGCCTGTAAGTATAAAGCGGGGGGTGGTGCCGCGGCGTGCAACAGCCGGTCGTGACCAGGTGCCCGACTACAATTTCACGCGTTGCGTCCGTAGCTCAATGGATAGAGTACTGCCCTCCGAAGGCAGGGGTTGCTGGTTCGATCCCAGCCGGGCGCACCACCCGATCGACCGCCGCCCGCTGCCGCCAGCCACGCGGCACAGACCTGCAAATACCGGCACACGGGCATGAAAAAGCTACTGTTTCTGGGCGCAGGCGGCGTGGGCGGTACCTTCGGTGCGCGCCTGATCGAGGCCGGTGTGGACGTCAGCTTTTTGGTGCGGCCGGCGCGCGCCGCCCAATTGCGGGCCTGCGGACTGCGCTTGCACAGCCCGCACGGCGATGTGCAGCTGCCGGTGCGCTGTGTCACCCGCGACACCGTCACGGCCGACTACGACTGGGTGTTGTTCGCACCGAAGGCCTTCGATTTGGACGATGCGCTCGATGCGATAGCGCCTGCGCTTGCGGCGCACACCATGGTGCTGCCGCTGCTCAACGGGTTGGCGCACCTGGCGGTAGTCGATGCACGCATCGGTGCGCACCGGGTGGTAGGCGGCGTGGCGCATGTCGCCGCGCAGCTGCTGGCTGATGGGTCGATCGCACAGCTCAGCGGCGTCAATGTGTTGACGGTCGGCGGGCGCTGCGCTGCCACGCAACGCGCCGCTGCGGAATTCGTTGCGCTCAGCAGTGCGGCCCGGTTCAACGCGGTGCTGTGTGCCGACATCGTCACCGCGCTGTGGGAAAAGTGGACCTTTCTGGCCACGCTGGCCGCGCTCACCACACTGATGAACGGCCCGGTCGGCGCGGTGATGGCGACCGCCGATGGCGAATCGTTGGTGCGCCGATTGCACGCCGAGTGCCTGGCGGTGGCCGAACGCAGTGGCGTGCGGGTCGCCGACGTTGCCCGTGCCAAAGCACTGCGCAGCCTGACCGAACACGGCTCGGCCGCAACCGCATCGATGTGGCGCGACTTGCAAGCCGGACGGCGTACCGAACACGACCACGTGCTGGGCGACTTGCTGCAACGCGCTCGCAGGTTGCAGCTCGACACGCCGCTGCTGGCTGCAGCATGTTGCCGTTTGCAGATAGCGGAGCAAGCGCTCGCCCGGTCGACGCAGGCCAACGCAGCCGGCTGATTACTTCGCCGTCGGCATCACGAATTCCGCGCCTTTGGCGATGCTGGCGGGCCAGCGTTGCATCACGCTTTTTTGCTTGGTGTAGAAGCGCACGCCTTCCTCGCCGTAGGCATGCATGTCGCCGAACAGGCTTTTCTTCCAGCCACCAAAACCGTGCCATGCCATCGGCACCGGAATCGGCACATTGATGCCGACCATGCCGACCTGGACACGCCGCGCGAATTCCCGCGCGACATGGCCGTCGCTCGTGAAGCAGGCCACCCCGTTGCCAAAGTCGTGCGCATTGACCAACTCAACTGCGGCCGCGAAATCGGCCACGCGTACCACCACCAATACCGGGCCGAAAATTTCTTCGCGGTAAATGCGCATGGCCGGCGTCACGTGGTCGAACAACGTACCGCCGGTGAAAAACCCGCCTTCGAAGCCGGGCACCCGGAATGGCTGGCCGGTGACCGGATCGACGCGGCCATCGACCACCAGCGTCGCGCCTTCGGCCACGCCGGCGGCGATGTAGCCCTCGATGCGTTCGAGCGCTGCGCGCGTCACGATCGGCCCCATTTCGGCGTCGGGCGCCATGCCGTGGTCGACCTTCAGCGTTTTCGCCCGCAGCGCCAGTGCGCCCACCAACCGGTCGGCCACCTCACCAACCGCCACGGCCACGCTGATCGCCATACAGCGCTCGCCGGCCGAGCCGTAACCCGCGCCGATCAACGCGTCCACCGTTTGTTCGAGGTCGGCGTCGGGCATCACCACCAGGTGGTTTTTCGCGCCGCCGAGCGCTTGCACCCGTTTGCCGTAATGCGCGCCGACCTCGTAGATGTGCTGCGCAATCGGGGTCGAGCCGACGAAGCTGATCGCCTTCACATCGGCATGCGCCAGCAGCGCATCCACCGCCAACCTGTCGCCCTGCACCACGTTGAACACGCCTGCTGGCAAACCGGCCTCGTGCAGCAATTCGGCCATCAGCACGCTGGCCGACGGATCACGCTCACTCGGCTTCAACACAAAGCAATTGCCGGCGGCAATCGCCACCGGGAACATCCAGCACGGCACCATCACCGGAAAGTTGAACGGCGTGACGCCTGCCACCACACCGAGTGGTTGGCGCAGCGTCCAGTTGTCGATGCCGGTGGAAACCTGTTCGGTGAAATCGCCCTTGAGCAGCTGAGGAATACCACAGGCGAACTCAATGATGTCGATGCCGCGGCTGACTTCACCCTGCGCATCGGTGAACACTTTGCCGTGCTCGGCCGTGATCATCGCGGCCAGCGTGTCGCGGTGTCGATTCATCAGTTCGAGGAACTTGAACATCACCCGCGCCCGGCGGATCGGTGGCGTGTCGGCCCAGCCGGTAAAAGCGGCGCGCGCGGCGGCAACGGCGGCGTCGACCTCGGCAGCGCCGGCCAGCGCGACCTGGCGCGCCACCGCACCTGTTGCCGGGTTGTAGACCGCCTTCTGTTGGCCGCTGGTGCCTGCGGCGCGGTGGCCGTTGATGTGGTGCGCCACGTCAACGGCCGAGGTGTAGGCCGCCGGTGTGTGCGGAAGGTGGGGTGCGCCCATGGTGAGTTCCTGCTGGCTGTTGGACCAATCAGTCTAGGCCGGCCGTCTCGGGCGAGGCAAGGCGGTTGCCCCAAAGAAGAAGACCCGCCCGCATGCAGCGGGCGGGCAACAAGTCCGGGCGCGCTGGGCGACCCGAACCGTGCGACCTGCCGAAATCAAAAACTTGCTGCGCTAGCCGAGCCCGTTTGGCCCTACCTGTAGCCTCGGTCTGCGCTGCAATGCTTCGCCGTTTCGCTGGCCTGCACGCCGTGTGACAGCACGTAAGCACACTGTAGACAGCGCATGCGATGGTGAACAGATCGCCGCGCGCATCGGCTGCGGCAAAACGCACGTTTCGCGCTGCCGCGTAAACGGTGCGTGCATGGCAAGCCACGGTGCGGCTGGCCATGCCGACCGTGGTGGTGCGGGTGACAATTCGGTATGCCCACGTTCAAAGCCCCCATCCGAGTCGCCACGGAAACACTCAGCGAGGCCGACATCGACGAATTGCAGGCCTGCCTGGACCGCGTCCCTGCGCCGCTCGAGCCGCTCGATGTGACCATGCTGGACGGCTTTCTGTGCGGCGTGTTGCTGCAGCCGCAGCCCATCGCTGAAGCCGCGTGGCTGGTGCACCTGACAGATGCCGATGGGCGTGCACTGCCTGCGTCGTTCGATGCCACGCGCTTGCATGGTTTGGCACGCCGCCGGTACGCGGAGTTGGCCGACGCGATCGGCCGCCGCCAGTGGTTTGATCCGTGGGTGTTCGAGCTGTCGGGGTTGCAGGGCAGCGACGACCCCGGCGACTCCGGCGACGCAAGCGACGCCGACCATGCCGACCATGTCGACAACGCGCCGCACGAGACCGACGCGGTGTATCCGTGGGTCGCCGGGTTCGCGGCGGCGCATGAGTTTTTTCCGGCGTTGATGCGGCTCGACGCACGCGCATTGACTGCGCCGTTGGCGTTGTTGTACCGGCATCTCGACCCCGACGATTTGGAAGACGCGGACGATTTGCTCGAAGAAATCGAATCACTGGAACCGCCCGCCGATCTGAGTGCGGCGGTCGAAGAGCTGGTGCGCGCGGTGCTGCTGCTGGCCGACGTGTCACGGCCACTGGCGCCCAGCGGCCGCGCGCCGCAGCGCCCAGCGGCACGTCGCCCGCAACGGCGCTGAGCTGCGCCGGCGCTGGCTCGACAAAGGCGTGCGGCATGCGCCGCCGCGCCGGTATTTCGTGTCAAGCCGAAACAAAGCGTTGTGTACCGCACGCATACGCGCGGCGTTTTGCACACACCGTCATGCACACACCACGGCGCGCTGGCAGACTCGAGCGAGTGGTTGGCAGTAGGGGCGCAAGGTGCGAAAACTTCGGCAAATTTCTTGGTGGCGTGCGCTCACGACGCGATGGGCGAACGTGCGCAACCGCCGCCGAGTGCGCGCGCCACGCGACCCCAACGAGATGGGTGACATGGGCACCGCATTCGGCCTCGATGCGTGCCTGCAAGCCGACGCCGAATTTCGCGCGTTTCAAGCGTCACGTCAGGCCAACGCTGACGGTGCCGCGCGCGGTGACGACCACGGCAACGAATCTGCAAACCGCCGCACCCCAGATGCGACCGATCGCCTCAATGGGCGCTCGGTGCTCTGAGAGCGTGAGAGTCTGTCGTTCACGCCCGAAAAACTCGCACGCTCTGAACCCACGCTGAACCCGTTCCTCACGGGCGGCTCGCCCACGCAGGCCAACCCCCGTTGTCGACTGGCGATCGGCGTCGCCCGCAGCCTCACACCGTGACCGTCAGCAGCCCGTCGTAGTGATCGGCTTCGCTTTTGCGGCTGTGACCGCGCGCGTTGCACACCACGCGGGTTTGCCCGCCCGCGTGCGGCACGCGGTAGTCGTGGCGACAGTGCAGGTGGCCGTGTATCCACAGGTCGGCGTGCGGCAGCAAAGCGTCGTCGGCGTTGCAAAAGCTGGCGGTGCCGGGTTGCTTGCCGTAGCGGGCATCGGCACTGCGCAGGCTGGGCGCGTAGTGCGTGACGACCACGGTGGCGTCCCATGCGCCATCGGCCGCATCGGTGGCCGTGTCGGGTGCGCGCTGCAGTTCGGTGGCCAGCCACGCACCGCAGGCCAGTGCCTCGGTGCGCACCGCATCGGGGTCGAACACCGCGCCGTGCTGCGTCGCGCGCATGACCTTCACGTAGTAGGTGGCGGCCCGCATGGCGCGCTCGCGCTCGGCTGCGCCGAACAGATCGAAATCGCTCCAGCGGGTGGTGGCGACGAAGCGTATGCGGCGGCCGTCGCTGCCAGTGCGCACACAGCTTTGTTTTTCCAGCGCGGTGATGCCGAGCGAGTGGCAGCGCGCGTGCAGCGCCGGCCAGGCGTCGTCGAGTTCACGCCGGTCGAACTCGTGGTTGCCGGCCACGAACAGCACCGGCACCGGCCAATCGCCGAACTGGTCCAGCTCACGCCAGGTGCTGTCGATGTCACCGGCCAGCACCAGCAACTCGGCACCCGGCGCGGGTTGTGCCGCAAAGGTTTCGGTTTCTAGGTGCAGGTCAGAAAGCAGTTGGATGCGCATCGGTCGGGGTTGGTGATCGGGTCAGGTCTTGCCGTGACAGGTCTTGAATTTCTTGCCGCTGCCGCAGGCACACGGGTCGTTGCGGCCGGGCTTCGGTACCTCGCGCTTGACGGTTTCGATTCGAAAGCGCGCCTTGCGCGTCAGGTCCGACAGGTCGGCCACCGCGATCACGACGTCTTCGATGGCGGCATCGAGCGTGGTCAGCGGCTGCTCGCGCTGGAGTGTGGCGACCACCTCGCGTTCGTCATCGGTCTCGGCCGGCAGGTGCCGGTACAGGCGCGCCAACGCAGACAGCACCGCGTCGTCGGCGATCTCGGACAAGTCAGGAAAGCACAGCGTGGCGTGCTGAAAACCGGCCACCCACGGCATCAGGGATTGCGATACCGGGTGCAACGAAGCCAGCGCGTCGTCAAACGCTGCCGTGCCGCCATCGGGCAGGGGTTCGGCCGGTTGGCTGTCGTCAGGCTCCAGCACCAGCGGGTCGAACCAGCCGTGTTCGGCAATCGCGCGGGTCAGCGCGGCGTGCCTGCGCAAAACCAACCCGGTGGTGCGCTCGAGCCAGGTGGTATCGACCTCGTCGGGCAGCGGCTGGCCATCGAAATCAAACACATGCGCCATCCAGGTCGCGGTTTCCAGCAACACCGGCTGCACCAGCACACCGCATAAATAGCCGTCGAGCATCACCACATCGACTGGCTGCAGCGGCTCGGGCGTGGCGGCCAGCAGGTCGTCGAGCTCGGCAAACTCGGCATCGGTCAGGTCGCGGTGGACGTGTTTTGCGGTGGGTATCGACGGGATGGCCATGCGCGCTTTCAAAAAATGGGTACCGAATTGTCGGGCGTTGGCATGGCCTTTGCACCTTACCCAGGCGGCCCACACACATGCCAACACGCCAACGCGCCATCGCGCCATCGCGCCATCGCCCCATCGCGAATGCGCGAGCGCGGCGCGCCCCATCGCTCGCACCAGGAACCACCATGAACCGCAACGACGTCACTGAATCGATCATCGAAGCCAAGGTCAAGAAAGGCATCAAGTGGGAGGACGTGGCCAGAAAAGTCGGCCTCAGCAAAGAGTGGGTGACCGCGGGCTGCCTGGGTCAGATGACCTTCGACGCCAAACAAGCCAAGGTCATCGCAAAAATTTTCGGTCTGGATGCCGAGGCCGAGAAGTGGCTGCAAGTGGTGCCGTACAAAGGCTCGCTGCCCACCGCCGTGCCGACCGATCCGCTGATCTATCGCTTCTATGAGCTGGTCAACGTGTACGGCAGCACCTTCAAGGAACTGATCCACGAAGAATTCGGCGACGGCATCATGAGCGCGATCGACTTCAAGATGGACTTGACGCGTGAGCCAAACGCCGCGGGTGACCGGGTCAGCATCGTGATGTCGGGCAAGTTCCTGTCGTACAAAACCTTCTGAGAACCCACCATGAGCGAAACCCGCCCGCCGTTGCCACCATTTACTGCCGACACCGCAGCGCAAAAAGTGCGCATGGCCGAAGACGCCTGGAATTCGCGTGACGCCGAGCGGGTGTCAGGTGTTTACACCGAGGACACCCGCTGGCGCAACCGTGCCGAGTTCCCGGTCGGCCGCGGGCAGGTCAAGGAATTCTTGCAACGCAAGTGGGTGCGCGAACTGGATTACCGGTTGATCAAGGAGCTGTGGGCGTTTGACGGCCCGTGCATCGCGGTTCGTTTTGCGTATGAGTTCCACGACGACTCGGGCCAGTGGTTTCGCAGCTACGGCAACGAGAACTGGCGCTTCAACGAACTTGGTTTGATGACGCACCGCTATGCCAGCATCAACGATTTGCCGATTCGCGCCGAGCAGCGCTTGTTCCATTGGCCGTTGGGTCGCCGGCCCGACGGGCACCCCAGCTTGAGTGCGTTGGGCTTGTGAGCGGTTAAAGACCTGGCACCAACCGCGGCCGAAAAAGTTAGCTCCCGGATCGGGGCACCAACACCCACAGGCGCAGCGCTTGTTTCATGCGCCCGGCCTGCTGTTCGGCCGCGTCACCCCAGCCCCAAAAGTAGTCGACGCGCACCGCGCCGGTGATCGCGCTGCCGGTGTCTTGCGCCATGACGGCGCGGCGCAGCGGTGTTTGCGCGAGCGGCTCGGTGGTGTCCAGCCAGAGCACCGAGCCGTACGGAACGCTGGTCGGGTCGACGGCCGCCGAGCGGCCCGGCGTGAGCGCCACGCCTTGCGCGCCGCGTGGTCCGACGCTGGCGTCGGGCAGCGGTTCCTCGCGAAAAAACACCACCCGTGGGTTGGCCCACAGCAGTTCGTTGACGCGCTGCGGGTTGAGTCGCGCCCAGGCCTTGATGCCCGGCCACGACGCCTGGTCGGAGCGCAGCTCGCCTTGCTCGATCAGCCAGCGGCCGACCGATTTGTACGGCTGGTCGTTGTGACCGGCGAACGCCACGCGCACGTTTTGGCGGCTGCCGGTGGCGTCGATCAGCGACAGCCGGCCCGAGCCTTGAATCTGCAGCATCAACACATCCAGCGGGTCGGACACATAAGCGATCTCGCGGCCACGCAGGCTGGCCTGGGCGGCCGGCAAGCTGTCGAGTTGTTGGCGCGTCCAATATGGTTTGCGGCTGGCCAGATCGACCGGCACGCCGAACAGGGCGACGCGAAATTTGCCTTGCGGTTGGCGGCTGGCATCGACCAGCGGTTCGAAGTAGCCGGTGGTCAAGCCGGTGTCTCGCCCGTCGAGCGACTCGACGCGGTAGGGCTGCAGATAGCGCTGCATCCAGGCGCGCACCGCGCTGTCGTCGGCCGGTGCGGCGCGTCGCGCGTCGGCACAGGCCGCGCCCCAACCGGCAGCCGGCCTGTCGCAGCCGCGCAGCAGCGCGGGCCACAGCTCAGCGCTGCGGTCGGCGTCCCAACCCGGCAGGTCAGCCCAGCGGGCGGGCAGCCAGCGTGCGCGGCCGCGCACCACCGCGTCGCCGGGTGTGTCGATGCCGGCGGTCGGCGATTCGCTCGGTGGGGGCACCCGATTTGGCGCGCTCGTGCAGCCAACCAGCGTTCCTAGAATCAAGCCCACAACAAAAAGGAAACGCGTCATGTGGTGGCTGGCTTTGGAAGCGGTGGGCGCAGCGGCGCTGCTGATTGGTATTGTCTGGTGGACGATGTTTTCCGGCCGCAAACGTGGCGAGCGTGAGGTCGATCGGCAGACCGATACGCAACGCGACGTGGCCGCCTCGACCGACGCCAGTGAACCGAACGACCGCCAGGAAAGCCCGCCAAAACAGCAATGAGTACCGAGTAACGGGTAACGGGTAACGAGTAACGAGCAACGCCGAGCGGTCGCCAGCGCCGCCTCAATCGGCGCTGGGCGGCGGCAACACGAACGACGCCGGATGCGCGCGCAAGCGGCGGTAAATCGCACGCCGGATGCGGCCTCGGTCGGCCAAGCGAATCCCGCGCGAGCGCATCGCCACCTTGAACGCGAGGAAAAAACTCACTACCAAATTCAACACGCCGGTCGCCGCGATGCCGGCCACGCACCACCAAAACACGCCGCGTTGCAGCACCAACCAGCCTTCTGCGGCGGCCGCTGCGGCCAGCTGGCCGGTCGACAGCGTGACGTGCCGCACCTCGATCGGCAGGCCGAAAAACAGTGCCACTGCGGGCACCAGGCCGAGCATCAACCCGAGCGACACGTTCGACGCAAAGCCCGAGATATTCGCGCGCCAATAGGCAGCCCAGCGCGCGGCGCGGGGCGCGCCCAAGCGCGTCACGATGCGCGGGTTCCATGCGATGGCGCTGTCGAGCCGGTGCCAGACAAACCAGTTTTCGACCCAACCGGCCACCAGCGAACTGGCGAACAGCAGCACGCCGGTGAATGCGGCATAGAACGCGGTGGGCCCGAGCAGCGTGATGGCCTCGAACACATGCGCCACCGCGGGCCCGGCCACCAGCGGTGCGCCGAATGCCGCTTGCCACGCCCATTGCACTGCAAGCACCAACGGGATCACCGCTGCCACGTTGCCGAAGATGCCGGCAGCCTGTGAGCGAATCAGGTGCGCGACCTCGTCGACGAAGCGTTCGACGGCAGCGTCATCGGCCACATCGCCGAGCTTGTCTGCCAGCGCCGGCGCGGTCATGGCGGGCTGTTTGGTCGCCACCGTGTAGTGCAGCAAGTGCACGAGCACGAAGCTGGCGGCGTAATTGATGCCGGCCCAAAAGCCGGCCCAAAAAGCCGAGAAGCCGAGCGCCAGCACGAAGAACTTCATGAAGGTGGTGCCCGCAATCACCGCCCCGCCACCGGCTGCGGCACGCAGCATCTGGCGGTAGGCGCTGCGGTCGCGGGTGATGTAGTGCTCGCCGGTTTCGGCGCTGCGCTCGGCCACCTTGCGCGCCAGCAGCGAATAGGTGCGCGCAAACAGTGCACGGATGCTGCGCCGCTCGGTGGCCGTGCGAACCAGGTCGGCCAACAGCCGCGTCACCTCGCGCGCTGGCTCGGGGCTGATCACGCAGTTCAGCAGCTGCTCGATGCGCACCGTGCGCAGCCGCAGCTGGTCGACGTCAAACACCACATTGATCGACACGCCGTGCTCTTCCAGGTGCGTGTGCACGCTGTCGGCGCAGCGGCGGCAGCTGTCGAGCAGCGCGCGCAGGTAGTGGGCTTCTTGCAAGAGTGCGCTTTGCGACAGCGCGGGCTGCGCCACACCGTCAGCCGCGCGTTCGTTTGTGGGCGCGTGCCTGTGCTTTTGCGTGTGCTCGTGCACAGCTCGATGCGCACTCTCGCTGGCGTCTGTCGGCTCGGCCAGCGCGAGCTCGCGCAGACGCTCCGCCACCACCGCCAGCTGGCGAAACGGCGCATCGACCAACAGGTCCGCATCCATGCGTTGGCGCAGCACGCCAGAAAAACCGGCTGCCCGGACCGCGCTGCCGAGGAACATGATCGCGTCGAGCAACGGTGTGAGCCACATCCGTCGCGCGGATGCGTCGGACGGCATCAAAGTCAGCAAACGCGCGAGGGTGGCGTCGTCGAGTGCGGCCAGCCACAGCGCATCGTCGGCGCGCGGAAACAGCAAACCGAACAGCTGCGCCAGATCGGTGGTGTCAGGTGTTAAGGGCAGCAACTTGCGTGTGATGCGCTGGCCGATTTCTCCGAAAAAATTGGCGCGCGGTGAAAAACCGAAGTCGGCAAACAACGCCGCGCTGTCGACATCGCACCAAAACCGGCCGAGCACGGCAGCGACTTGCGCACGGTGCGCAGGATGGCGGTCGAGCACGTTGAGCAAGTGCTGCAGGCGCAACGCCGGTCGTGGGCTGGTGCGTGCGGCGGCGGCTGCGACCGCCGCGCCGTCGTCTGCGGCGGCTGCCAGCGGCGCGTGGCGTAACCATTCCAAGGCGCGTATGACCCACAGATTGCGCTCTGCCCGTGCGGCGCTGGGGTCAGCGGCGAAGCTGGCCGCGTTGAGCAGCGCGGTCAGATCCCACGCGGGTGCGGTTGCGGCGGTGGCGGTGGACACGATCACTTCAGACCGTGATCCAACATGCGACTAAAAAGCGGCCGAAAAATAACCAACAAACGCCTGATAAACCGCTAACAAACGACCAACAAACGACCAACAAACGACCAACAAACGGCAAGCAGTGCGACGTCAGTGCGGCGTCAGTGCAGCGCCGACGCAAGCGTGAGGCCGAACTCGGGCACCTGCGCATCGAATGGCTCAGCCTCGTCGGTCATGCACATGAAGGTGCCGCGCATGGTGCCGTGCGGTGTGGCAATGCGGGTCCAGCTGCTGTACTCGAAATGTTCGCCGGGCTTGAGCACCGGCTGGTGGCCGACCACCGCCAGCCCGCGCACTTCTTCGGTATGGTTTTCTGCGTCGGTGATCACCCAATGCCGCGCCACCAGTTGCGCGGTGGTGTCACCGGTGTTGCGAATCGTCACCGTGTAGGCGAAGGCGTATTGGTTGGCCTGCGGATCGGATTGCTCAGCGAGGTGCCTGACGGCGACAGTGCAGGTGAAAGCGGGATTCGACATCGCTGCATTCTAGGCAGCCGCGAGCTGACACAGGGGATGCAAAGTGACGCAAAGTGACGCGGCTCCGGTGCGATCGATGCGGCGTTCACTGGCAGCCCGCAATAATGTGGGGCGAGTTTGCACAGCGCAGCTTGCGGGCTGCGGAGGGCCCCGTTTTGTGATCACCGACACCGACTTTGAGCAACTTGCCGACCAAGGCTACAACCGCATTCCGCTGATCGCGCAGGCGTTCGCCGACCTGGAAACGCCGTTGTCGCTGTATCTCAAGCTGGCCTGCACCGATGCGGCTGGCCGGCCGTCGGCAAGCGGGCGTCGCCACAGTTTTTTGTTGGAATCGGTGGTCGGCGGCGAACGGTTTGGTCGCTATTCGTTCATCGGTTTGCCGGCGCGCACGCTGTTGCGGGCCACCGGCTTTGCGACCGAGGTGGTGACCGACGGTGTGGTGGTGGAAGCCCATACCGGCAACCCGCTCGATTTCATCGCGGCCTATCAGCAGCGGTTCAAAGTCGCGTTGCAACCTGGCTTGCCGCGCTTTTGCGGTGGCTTGGCCGGCTACTTCGGCTACGACGCAGTGCGATCGATCGAGCCCAAGCTGGCGCACACCGAGTTGCCCGGTGGGCTGGGAACGCCGGACATCTTGCTATTGCAATGCGAAGAGTTGGCAGTCATCGACAACCTGTCGGGCCGCCTGTCGCTGATTGTTTATGCCGACCCAACGCAAGCCGGCGCGTTGCTGCGCGGCAAGCAGCGTTTAGCCGAGCTGGCCGACCGGCTGCAACACAGCGTCGCGGCACCCAGCGTCAAGCCCGGTGCAACGAACGAGGTGCTGCGCGACTTTGCCAAAAGCGATTACATCGCCGCGGTGTTGAAGGCCAAGGAATACATCGCTGCGGGCGACATGATGCAGGTGCAAGTCGGTCAGCGGCTGCGCAAGCGCTACACCGAGAGCCCGCTCAGTTTGTACCGCGCATTGCGCTCGCTGAACCCCTCGCCGTATATGTACTTCTACGACATGGGCGACTTTCAAATCGTTGGTGCGTCACCCGAAATTCTGGTGCGCCGCGAGCACACGTTGCAGGGCGACAAAGTCACCATTCGCCCGCTGGCCGGTACGCGCCCGCGCGGTGCCACGCCCGAGCTCGATCTGGCGCTGGAAGCCGAGCTCAACGCCGACCCGAAGGAGCGCGCCGAGCACGTCATGCTGATCGACCTGGCGCGCAACGACATCGGGCGCATTGCGAAAACCGGCAGCGTCAAAGTTACCGAAGCATTCACCGTCGAGCGCTATTCACACGTGATGCACATCGTCAGCAACGTCGAGGGTTTGCTGAAAGACGGCATCACCAACCTCGATGTGCTGAAGGCCACGTTTCCTGCTGGCACGCTGACCGGCGCGCCGAAAGTGCGCGCGATGCAAATCATCGACGAGCTGGAGCCGGTCAAGCGCGGCATCTACGGCGGTGCTTGCGGCTACCTGAGTTTTGCCGGCGACATGGACGTGGCGATCGCGATTCGCACCGGCATCATCAAAGACCAAACCCTGTACGTGCAAGCCGCCGCCGGTGTGGTGGCCGACTCGGTTCCCGAGCTCGAATGGCGCGAAACCGAAGCCAAAGCGCGCGCGCTGATTCGCGCTGCCGAGTTGGTCGAAGAAGGTTTTTGACATGCTGTTGATGATCGACAACTACGACAGCTTCACCTTCAATTTGGTGCAGTACTTTGCCGAGTTGGGCGAAGACGTGCGGGTGTTCCGCAACGACGAGCTCACGCTCGAAGGCATCGCTGATTTGCGCCCCGATCGGCTGGTGTTGTCGCCCGGCCCGTGCTCGCCTGCCGAGGCGGGCATTTGTGTCGCCGCGATCCGTCACTTCGCCGGCAAGCTGCCGATCCTCGGCGTGTGTTTGGGGCACCAAAGTATTGGTGCCGCACTCGGCGGCAAAGTGATCCGTGCGCAGGTGCAAATGCACGGCAAGACCAGCGTGATTGCAACCGATGCGCGCGGCGTGTTCACCGCGCTGCCGAAAAAGTTCACCGTGATTCGGTACCACTCGCTGGCGATTGAACGCGATTCGTTGCCGGCTGAACTGCTGGTCACCGCTACTTCGGAAGACGGCGAAATCATGGGCGTGCGGCACCGCGAATTGGCCGGCACGGCCACGCCACTCGAAGGCGTGCAATTCCATCCCGAATCGATCTTGACCGAGCACGGACACGCGATGCTGAAGAATTTTTTGGACTTGAAAGCATGAGCCACGGCGCGACAGGCCAGGGCGGTTTCACCGATCAGCAAGCGCTGGCGCGGCTGATCGATCACCGTGAAATTTTTCACGACGAGATGGTGCTGCTGATGCGCCGCATCATGGCCGGCGACGTAGCGCCCGCCACGCTGGCGGCCTTGCTGACCGGCCTGCGCGTGAAGAAAGAAACGGTGGGTGAAATCACCGCCGCCGCACAAGTCATGCGCGAGTTTTCGATCAAAGTCGAGGTGCCCGACACCCGCCATCTGGTCGACATCGTCGGCACCGGTGGCGATGGTTCGCACACCTTCAATATCTCGACGTGCAGCATGTTCGTGGCGGCTGCGGCCGGTGCGCGCGTCAGCAAACACGGCAACCGCAGCGTGTCGAGCAAGTCGGGCAGTGCCGATGTGCTCGAAGCGTTGGGCGTGCACCTCGCGTTGTCGCCAGCAGCCATTGCGCACTGCATCGACGAGGTCGGTGTGGGCTTCATGTTTGCGCCTGCGCACCACCCGGCGATGAAAAACGTCGCGCCGGTGCGCCGTGAACTCGGCGTGCGCACCATCTTCAACATCCTGGGTCCGCTGACCAACCCGGCCGGTGCCACCCACATATTGATGGGCGTGTTTCATGCGGATCTGGTGGGCATCCAAGCCCGCGCGCTGCAACGGCTCGGTGCCCACCATGCATTGGTGGTCTACGGCCGCGACGGCATGGATGAAGTGACGCTCGGCGCGTCGACGCTGGTGTGCGAAATCAAGGACGGCGAACTGCGAGAGTACGAAATCCATCCGGAGGATTTCGGCCTGCCGATGGCCAGCCAGCGCGCGCTGCGCGTCGACACGCCGGAGGACTCCAAACGAATGTTGTTGGCCGTGCTCGACAACCAAGCCGGCCCGGCGCGCGACATCGTGCTGTTGAATGCAGGCACAGCGCTGTACGCGGCCGACGTGGCATCGACGGTGGCGCAAGGCATTGCGTTGGCGCGCCAGGCACTGGAGTCGGGCGCGGCGCGTGCAAAGCTGCATCAATTTGTCAGTGCGACGCAATCGCTGGCCGCGGCTGCGGGAGCGGCACCATGAGCAGCGACATCTTGAATCGCATCGTCGCGGTCAAGCGCGATGAGATTCGTGCCGCCCGCGCGCTGCGCGACATGGCGTCGTTGCGTCGCGAAGCCGAGTCGTTGGGCGGGCTGCGCGATTTCGTCGGTGCCATGCGCGCCAAGCTGCGCGATGGTCGTGCCGCAGTCATCGCGGAAGTCAAAAAAGCCAGTCCGAGCAAAGGCGTGTTGCGCGAGCATTTCGTGCCTGCCGATATCGCGCAGAGTTACGAGCAAGGCGGAGCCGCGTGCCTCAGCGTGCTGACCGATGTGCAGTTTTTTCAGGGCTCGGTCGATTTTTTGAAACAGGCGCGCGCGGCGTGCGCGTTACCGGTGCTGCGCAAAGATTTCATGGTCGATGCTTACCAGGTGTTCGAAGCGCGCGCGATGGGTGCGGACTGCATTTTGTTGATCGCCGCGTGTCTGGACGATGCCGAGATGGTCGACCTCGAGGCGCAGGCGCACGCGCTGGGCATGGCGGTGTTGGTCGAAGTGCACGACGGCGTGGAGCTCGACCGCGCACTGCGCCTGAAGACGCCGTTGGTCGGCATCAACAACCGCAACCCGCGCACCTTCGACGTCACGCTCGACACCACGCTGGGGCTGTTGAACCAGGTGCCCACGGATCGCGTGCTGATCACTGAAAGTGGCGTGACTGCGCGCGCTGATGTGATTCGCATGCGTCGCGCGAATGTGTCCGCGTTCTTGGTCGGCGAGGCCTTCATGCGTGCGGCCGACCCCGGAGCCGCGCTCGCCGACCTGTTCCAGTGAGCCGGTGGCCGAAAGCGCAGGCGACTGCCGAGACCTCGAAGTTGCGCGAGCCGATCGACACGTTGGTCGACTCGCTGGCATCTGACTGGAGGTCGCATGTCGAAGCGTGGCGCACCAGTGCAGTGGGCAGGCGGCTGATCGACGAAATTGATCGCCGCGTGAAGGCAGGCACCCCTGTGTACCCGGCGCAGGTTTTCAGAGCGCTGGAGCTGACGCCGTTGGCCCGAACCCGCGTCGTTATCTTGGGACAGGACCCGTACCACGGTGCTGGTCAGGCCGAAGGGTTGGCGTTTTCGGTGCCGCGCGGCGTGCGCGTTCCGCCCAGTTTGGTCAATGTCTTCAAAGAAGTCGGCCGCAATGTGCCGACGGCACTTCCAGCGCATGGCCATCTGGGCGCGTGGGCCGCACGTGGCGTGCTGCTGCTCAATGCCAGCCTGACGGTCGAGGCCCAAGCGGCTGCCAGCCACGCCAAACTGGGTTGGCACCAGCTTACCGATGCGGTCATCGCGGCCGCCGCACGGGATCCGGTGCCGAAGGTTTTTATGCTGTGGGGTGCCCACGCGCAAGCCAAAGCGGGGCTGATCGCGGCGGCTGCTCCACCGCATTTGGTGCTGCGCAGCAGCCATCCGTCGCCGTTGGCAGCGTGGCGACCGCCGCTGCCGTTCATGGGATGTGGGCACTTCGAGGCGGCTACGCGCTATTTGGCTGGGTGCGGGATGCACGCGACTGCGCTGGATTGGTCGGTTGAACCAGCGCTTGCGCGCTGAAACAGGCTGCCACGCGCCTCAATTCGCGTGATAAGCTCTCGGGCTCGCCGCGGAGGGGTGGCCGAGTGGTTAATGGCAGCAGACTGTAAATCTGCCCTCTAACGAGTACGCTGGTTCGAATCCAGCCTCCTCCACCACGGTGAATAGACGTTTTCGATCCCTTTGGGCTTCGGCGCGGAGGGCCCAGTGCGGGAGTAGTTCAATGGTAGAACTCTAGCCTTCCAAGCTAATCACGCGGGTTCGATTCCCGTCTCCCGCTCCAGAATTTGGGTCGTTTTACCTGCTTTGCCCCGAACTAATTGCCGTTTGGGCGGCAGCAGCAGTAGTCAGACATTGCCCATGTGGCTCAGTGGTAGAGCACTCCCTTGGTAAGGGAGAGGTCGCGCGTTCGATCCGCGCCATGGGCACCAGTTTTTTAAGCCAATCGGCGGTGGGTCTTCAGTCTCGTATTCGGAGAAAACGAAATGGCAAAAGGCAAATTTGAGCGGACCAAGCCGCACGTCAACGTAGGCACGATAGGACACGTCGACCACGGCAAGACCACCT
>JAYUGJ010000007.1:0-81444 GCA_043738425.1 Burkholderiales bacterium | reverse complement strand
GCTGACGAAGTATTCGACCGCGTTCTTCGGGAAGAATTCGCGAAATTCGCTATACAACTGCGCGGCCAGCGTTTTGTTGGGCGCAAAAACGATGGCCGGGCGCCCCAGCTGCGCGATCACGTTCGCCATCGTGAAAGTTTTGCCCGAGCCGGTCACGCCAAGCAAGGTCTGGAAGACTTCGCCGTCGTTCACGCCCTCAATCAGCTTGGCAATCGCCTGCGGCTGGTCCCCCGCTGGCGCGTAGGGCTGAAACAGCTCGAAAGGCGAATTCGGGTAGCGCACGAACGTGCCCTCTTTGCCTGCCACCACCGCCCCGGGGGCGTCCGTCATCACTTCCACTATTTCTGGCATGAAAACCCCGCGCAAGCGCCGTTAAAATCGTGAATAACCAATCAGCATACGACATCCGGGCAAAACCGCAGATTGCAAGCCACGGCCCGTGGAAGCGCAGTCCACCAGACGGGCTCGTCATGGTTACCGAATGTCAGTGCGCGCCGCTTTTTCTTCAATTTTTAGGAAGCTCCCATGTCTTTGTTTACCGCTGTCGAGATGGCCCCGCGCGACCCGATCCTGGGCTTGAACGAACAGTTCAACGCCGACCCCAACCCCGCTAAAGTAAACCTCGGCGTGGGTGTGTATTACGACGACAACGGCAAGCTGCCTTTGCTGAAATGCGTGCAGGCAGCCGAAGCGCAGATGATGGCGTCTCCCAAACCGCGCGGCTATTTGCCGATTGACGGTATCGCCGCCTACGACGCGGCCGTCAAGGCGCTGGTGTTTGGCGCCGACAGCGAACCGGTGAAAGCTGGCCGCATCGCCACCGCCCAGGGCATAGGCGGCACGGGCGGTCTGAAAATCGGCTCCGACTTTCTGAAAAAATTGAGCCCCAACGCCAAGGTCATGATTTCTGACCCCAGCTGGGAGAACCACCGCGGCCTGTTCACGCAAGCCGGCTTCGAGGTTGAAAGCTACCCGTATTACGACGCAGCCAAGCGCGGCGTGAACTTCGAAGGCATGCTGGCGGCACTGAATGCAGCACCTGCGGGCACCATTTTCGTACTCCATGCCTGCTGCCACAACCCGACCGGCTACGACATCACCGCGGCGCAATGGGCGCAGGTGGTGGCGGCAGTCAAGGCGCGCGGGTTGGTGGCGTTTCTCGACATGGCGTACCAAGGGTTCGGCGACGGCATTGCGGAAGACGGCGCGGTGATCGCGCAGTTCTTGCATGCCGGGCTCGACTTCTTCGTCGCCACCTCGTTTTCGAAAAGCTTCTCGTTGTACGGCGAGCGCGTCGGCGCGTTGAGCGTGGTGTGCGCGAGCAAAGAAGAAATGACCCGCGTGCTGAGCCAGCTGAAGATCGTCATCCGCACCAACTATTCCAACCCACCGACCCACGGCGCGCAAATCGTTGCCACCGTGCTCACCACACCTGCGCTTCGCGCGATGTGGGAAGACGAGCTGGCCGGCATGCGGGTGCGCATCAAAGACATGCGTGCGCTGCTGCAAACCCGCCTGACGGCGGCCGGCAGCACGCAAGACGTCAGCTTCATCACCCGCCAAAAAGGCATGTTCAGCTACACCGGACTGGCCAAGCCGCAAATGGAACGGCTGCGCAACGAGTTCGGCATCTACGGCGTCGACTCGGGCCGCATTTGCGTGGCCGCGCTGAACCACGGCAACATCGATGCGGTGGTCAAAGCGATCGGGCAGGTCAGCTGACATAGCCCGCGCACTGCACCAACAGCCCGGCGACGCCGGGCTTTTTTGCGCCGTCAGTCAACTGACCCGCCCGCAATGCGCGCCGTTCAGTTGTGCGCGGATGGCCAATTTTTCGGCGGCAAAAACAGCACACGTCCAAGACAAACCGATAGAATGGTGCACCGCAACAATTTTTCGGGTGAGTGCACCGCAGCGCCAATCGCCGCCGCTGCAGGTTACTAGCCGATACATTCACCTACCCGCCGCCGGCGCGTTCGATCCACCAAGGATTTCTCATGCTCTATCAGTGGTACGAATCCCAGCGCGCGTTGTTGAGTCCGTTTGCCGAATTCGCCAGCGCCTCGTCCAAGCTGTACAGCCACCCGCTGTCGCCGTTCACGCACACGCTGCAGGCACCGCGCGTGTCGGCCGGATTGAACCTGATGCACCGGCTGTCGAAGGTTTACGAAAAGCCTGAGTTCAATATCCACTCGGTGCAGGTCGATGGCATCGAAGCAGCGGTGCACCAGCAAACCGCACTCGAAAAACCGTTTTGCCGCTTGCTGCGCTTCAAGCGTTTCACTGACGATGTGCCGATGCTCACGCAGATGAAAAACCAGCCGACGGTGCTGGTGGTGGCGCCGCTGTCGGGTCACCACTCGACGCTGCTGCGTGAAACCGTGCGCGAGCTGCTGCAGCACCACAAGGTCTACATCACCGACTGGACCGATGCGCGCATGGTGCCCGCCGAGGTCGGCAGTTTCGGCCTCGACGACTACGTCGAGTACGTGCAGGAATTCATCCGCTTCATCGGCCCCGAGGTCAATGTGATTTCGGTGTGTCAGCCCACCGTGCCGGTGCTGGCCGCGATTTCGCTGATGGCCAGCCGCGGTGAGCCGACGCCGCGCACGATGACGATGATGGGCGGGCCGATCGATGCGCGCTTGTCGCCCACCGCGGTCAACAACCTGGCCACCAACAAGCCGCTCGAGTGGTTCGAAAAGAACGTGATCTTCAGCGTGCCGACCAACTACCCCGGCAGCCAGCGCCGTGTCTACCCCGGCTTCATGCAGCACAGCGGCTTCATTGCGATGAACCCGAGCCACCACCTGCGATCGCACTACGACTACTACATGGATTTGATGAAAGGCGAAGACGAAAACGCCGACTTCCACCGCAGCTTTTACGACGAGTACAACGCGGTGCTCGACATGCCGGCCGAGTACTACCTGGACACGATTCGGGTGGTGTTCCAAGACTTTTCGCTGGTCAACGGCACCTGGGACATCAAAGGCGAACGGGTGCGCCCGCAAGACATCAAAACCACCGCGCTGCTGACGATCGAAGGCGAGCGCGACGACATTTCGGGTGCCGGCCAAACCCGGGCTGCCCACGACCTGTGTACCGGCGTAGACCCACGCCGCCGCTTCCACTACGACGCACTCGGTGCCGGTCACTACGGCATTTTTTCGGGCAGCCGCTGGCGTGAAAAAATCTACCCGCAGCTGCGTGAATTCATCGCGCTGCACCAGGATCCAGCGGCGGTTGCCGCAGCCGCACTGGTGGCGCGCACCGCATTGACACCCATCGCCAAAACCAAGCAGATCAAGGCGGCGCAAAAGCCCACTGACGCCGCTGGCGTAACCACTGCTAACGCCGCCGCGACAACCGCGGTGAAAAAGGCTGCCTCGAAACGCAGCGCAGCGCAGTAAGCCGCCTGCACGCACGACGCAAGCAGCCGGCGGCCAAGTAAACCGCCACACGGTCCACCGTGTGGCACAACCCAAGCCATGTGGATAGACCTAGCCCTGATCGACCGGCTCGACCGCGCGCTGCCGCAAACCCAGTGCACCCGCTGCGGTTACCCCGACTGCCGCAGCTATGCGGTGGCAATGGCCGAGGGCGCTGCGGCCATCAACCGCTGCCCGCCCGGCGGTGCCGAGGGCATTGCGCGGTTGGCGGCGATCACCGGCGCAGCATTGCAGCCGCTCGACGCGGTGCACGGCGTCGAAGGCCCACGCCTGCTGGCGGTGATCGATGAAGCCGGGTGCATCGGCTGCACCTTGTGCCTGAAAGCCTGTCCGGTCGATTGCATCGTCGGCGCGCCGAAGGCGATGCACGTCGTCATCGACGCGCTGTGCACCGGCTGCGAGTTGTGCCTGCCGGCCTGCCCGGTCGACTGCATCACGCTGGTCAATCAAACCGGCAGCCACACCGGCTGGGCCGCCTGGAGCCAGCCGCAGGCCGAGGTGGCCGACGCGCGCTACGACTTCCACCAGTTCCGCTTGCAGCGCGACCACAGCGAACGCAACGCGCGCCTGGAAGCACGCGCATTGACGCTGCAGCCGGCCACGCCCACCGCACCCACCGAACCCACCGGCGATGCCGACCCCAAGCGCGCCGCGTTGGCGGCCGCCATGGCGCGCGCCCGCGCCGCACGCACACCGTGATGCCCAACGCCAACGCCGCACCCCTGGGCACCCAGGGCGTCCAAACCGTTGCGCACGACGCCACCGCGCTGCGCGTGCTGTCGGTCATCCCGCCGATGACGCAGCTCAACACGCCCTACCCGTCGACCGCTTACCTGACCGGTTTTTTGCGCTCGCGCGGCGTCGAATCCGCACAGGAAGACCTGGCACTGGCGCTGGTGTTGCAGCTGTTCTCCGCCGCCGGGTTGGAATCGGTGCGCTCCGAGATCGACGCGCTGGCCGCGTCGCAACGCACGCCGCTGGTCGCCGCGTTCCTGGAAAACTTCGACCACTACCGTCGCACGATTGCGCCGACGATTGCATTTTTGCAAGGCCGCGATTCCACGCTGGGCCACCGCATCGTCAGCCGCGCGTTTTTGCCCGAAGGGCCGCGCTTTGCGTCGCTCGATGTGTATGTCGACGACGACGGCGGCGACCCGCTGGCCTGGGCATTCGGCGCACTTGGCGTACAAGACCGCGCGCGCCATCTGGCCACGCTGTATTTGAACGACCTGGCCGATGTGCTGCGCGACGCCATCGACCCGCGGTTCGAATTCGTTCGCTACGCCGAATCGTTGGCGCAAAGCCAACCCACCTTCGACCCGTTGGCCGCGGCACTGGCCGCCGCACCCAACCTGATCGACCGCACGCTGGTGGCGTTGACGCGGGCTGCGTTGCAACGCCACACACCGACCGTGCTGCTGATCTCGGTGCCGTTTCCGGGTGCGGTGTATGCGGCGTTTCGCATTGCGCAAGCCGCCAAAGCGCAGCACCCCGACATCGTGACGGTGCTCGGCGGCGGTTATGTGAATACCGAGTTGCGCGCGTTGCAAGAGCCGCGGGTGTTCGACTACTTCGACTACGTCACGCTCGATGCGGGTGAGCGGCCGCTGCTGGCGCTGCTGGAACACCTGCAAGGCAAGCGTTCGGCACAGCGGTTGGTGCGCACCTATAGACGTGACCCCAGCAACGCCGCGGTGCAGTACCTCAACTGGATCGAAGCCGACATTGCGTTTGCCGACGTTGGCACTCCGACCTGGGACGGACTGCCGCTGGACCAGTATTTGTCGCTGCTCGACATGCTCAACCCGATGCACCGGCTGTGGTCCGACGGGCGCTGGAACAAGCTCACGGTGGCGCACGGCTGCTACTGGAAAAAGTGCAGTTTTTGCGACGTCAGCCTCGACTACATCTCGCGCTACGAAGGCGCATCGGCCGCCACGCTGGTCGACCGTATTGAAGCCATCGTGGCCGAAACCGGGCAAACCGGCTTTCATTTCGTCGATGAAGCCGCCCCGCCGAAAGCGCTGAAAACACTGGCGGCCGAATTGCAACGCAGGCAGTTGGCGGTTTCGTGGTGGGGCAACATCCGATTTGAAAAATCGTTCACGCCGGCGTTGTGCCAGCAGCTTGCCGACAGCGGTTGCATCGCGATCTCAGGCGGGCTCGAAGTCGCCTCGGACCGCTTGCTGGGGCTGATGCAAAAAGGCGTGTCGGTCGACCAGGTGGCGCGCGTCACGCGGGCGCTGTCAGACGCCGGCATCCTGGTGCACGCCTACCTGATGTACGGCTTCCCGACGCAAACCGTGCAAGACACCGTCGATGCGCTCGAATATGTGCGCCAGCTGTTCGAGCAGGGCTGTATTCAGTCGGGGTTTTTTCACCGCTTTGTTTGCACCGTGCATTCACCGGTGGGGCTGCACCCGGCGGACTACGGCGTGACCCTGCAGCCGCTGCCGCCGATCACTTTTGCGACCAACGACGTCGGCTTCATCGACCCGACCGGCGTCGACCACGATGCGCTGGGCGTGGCGCTGAAGAAAGCGCTCTACAACTACATGCACGGCATTGGTTTGGAGGAAGACGTGCGCAGCTGGTTCGGTCCACGCGCGCCGAAAACACGGGTCAAGCGCGACTTCATTGCGCGTGCGCTGGCAGCAACCGCGCCATCGACGCGATGAGAAAAGCCGACATCGCACCGTTTTTCGCGGTGCTCAAAGCCGCCAACCCGAACCCGCAAACCGAGCTGGAATTCACCAACGTGTTCGAGTTGCTGGCCGCGGTGCTGCTGTCGGCACAGGCCACCGACATCGGTGTCAACAAAGCGACGCGGCGGTTGTTTGCGGTGGCCAACTCGCCACAAAAAATTCTGGCACTCGGTTTGCCCGCGCTGACCGAACACATCCGCACCATCGGCCTGTATCGCAACAAAGCGAAAAATTTGTACGCCACCTGCCAGCTGCTGATGGATGTGCACGGCGGTGTGGTGCCACGCACCCGCGAGGCACTGGAGGCGCTGCCGGGCGTGGGTCGCAAGACCGCCAACGTGGTGCTCAACGTCGCGTTCGGCGAGGCCACGATGGCGGTCGATACGCACCTGTTTCGCCTCGGCAACCGCACCGGTTTGGCCCCCGGAAAAAACCCGTTGCAAGTCGAGTTGAAGCTGCTGCAGCGGGTACCGGCCGAGTACCTGGTGGACGCGCACCACTGGCTCATATTGCATGGCCGTTATGTGTGCACCGCGCGCAGCCCGCGCTGCAGCGCGTGCGCGGTGTTGTCCTACTGCGATGCGCGACCGCAGGTATAACCATCGCACGATGACTTCACGCCGATGGACGCTCGACCATAGCCACCTGGAGCTGGTGCCGTGCCCGCTGTGCAGCGGGCAGGCGTTCGAGCGCCTGGCCGATACCGACCGCTACGCGATGGGGCTGGTGACGGTGGGCTGCCTGGGCTGCGGCCTGGTCATGACCAACCCGCAACCGACCACCGATGCGTTGGCAGATTTCTACGCCCACCACTACCGCCACACCTATTTGTGCGAGGACAGCGGCCAGCCTGAGCGGGTGGCACCCACGCTCGACTACATCCACGCGCAGCGCATTGATCGGCGCACCGCTGCCACCGTGTCGTTTCTGATTCAACGCGGTGCGCTGGTGCCCGGCATGGTGGTGCTCGACATCGGCGCCTCAGAAGGCTCGATGCTGAAAACCGTGGATGAACGGGTGCCACTGACGCGGCGCATTGCGATCGAGCCGGACCCGGTATTCGGCCGCTTCGCAGTGCAGCACGCCGGCTGCGAACTGCACCCGACCCTCGATGCGCTGCTGCAATCGGGCCCGCCGCCGATCGACCTCATCGTGCTCAACCACGTGCTCGAGCACATCAAAAACCCGGTCGCGTTGTTGAGTTCACTGCGGCCGCTGCTGGCCCCGAACGGCCGCATCTACATCGACGTGCCCGACATCAGCGAGTACCGCAAATTGAGTGCGCTGCACTTTGCGCACCTGTTTCATTTCGGTGCGGACACGCTGACCACCGCTGCCGGCCGCGCCGGGTATGCGGTCGACGTGTTGGAAAAGCACGCGCCACCCAAACACCCGCGCTCGCTGCGCTGCGTGCTGTCGGCGCTGGCGGGCGCCGACCTTCGGGTCGGCCAAGCCGTTGCCCATCCATTTGCTGACGCAGATGCAGACGCAGACGCAGATGCAGATGAACATCGCCATGCCACGGGTGCGGGCCATGGTGGTCGTGGTGACGACGGCCATCACGACCACCACGACCACGTCCACGACCAACGCCACCACAGCGCCGAGCCCGCCACCGCGCACACCGTGGTGAACCGCCGCACCGGCTGGCCGCTGGTCACCGCGTGCAGCCGCCACGCCTGGTTCGCCCACAGCAAGCGCTGGTTGCGCAACGCGGCCGCACCGCTGCTGCCATCGCGGCGCAGCGCGCGCTAGCCGCCGCGCAGCCGCGCCCGGCGCGCCGCGCTAAAACATGCTGGCAGCCACGTTGATGGTGAACGCCAAGATGGCGGTGTTGAAAGCAAACGTGAGCACCGATTGCAGCAGCACCAAGCGGCGTATGGCGCGCGAGGTGACGCTGACATCGGCGGTTTGCGCGGCCACCGCAATCGTGAAGGCGAAGTACAGGAAGTCGCCGTAATCGGGCTTGAAGCCGTCGTCGATGTGCGGAAATTCCAGGCCACTGCCGTGGGCGATGCGGTAGTACAGGCTGGCGTAGGTCATCGCGAAGGTGGTCGGTATCAACAGCCACGCGCCAAGCCCGGTGGCAAACGCAAACAACACATGCGACAGCGCGTGCGGCGTGCCGGGCACCTTGGCCGCCATCAGTTCGACCACATTGCCGACCAGGCTCACCACGGTGGCCAACACCACGATGGCGAGCACCACGCCCGCCGACTCGGCCTGCGCGATGGCGACGCGGCGCAGCCGGTGGTGGTCGGCGTGCCACATCGTCCAGCCGGCCAACAGCAGATACAGCCACACCGCGACATTCCAGCCCAACAGGCTGCGGCTGACCGCACTGTGCGAACCGGGCAGCAGCAACGCGGCCGCAACACCAAGCAGCACCGACACCAGCAAGCGCGGCCGCGCCATCAGGTGGACCATCAGTCTGCGCATCACGCCGTCCTTCCTTGGTTCAACAGTTGCTGCAGGCAGCGGCTGCCACCGCACATCACCACGTCGCAAACATCGCGATCACCACCAGTGCCATCACCGCGGTGGCGGTCCAGCCCAGCCAGCGCAGCCGACGGCCGATGACGTGGTCGCCCATGGTGGCGCGGCGCGTTGCCAACAACATCATCACCACCATGATGGGCACCGCGATCACCCCGTTGAGCACTGCCGACCAGAACAACTCTTTGACCGGGTCGACCGGTGTGAAGCACAGCCCCACGCCGACCACGGTGGCTGCCATGACGACGCCATAGAAACCGCGTCCTTCGCCTTGGTCAGCCCGCAGGCTCAGGCTGCTCGGCCAACCTGCCGCTTCGGCCACCGCGTAAGCCGCTGAACCGGCGAGCACCGGCACTGCCAGCATGCCGGTGCCGACGATGCCCAGGCTGAACAGCACGAACGTCAAATCGCCAGCCAGCGGGCGCAGCGCTTCGGCCGCCTGCGCCGAAGTCTGGATGTCGGTGATGCCGGCCGCATGCAACGTAGCCGCGGTGCTCAGAATAATGAAGAACGCAATCAGGTTGGAAAACGACATGCCGACGATGGTGTCGATCTTGATGCGCTTCAAGTGGTGACGCACGCTGGCGGCAGTGCGCGGTTCGGTCGCGTCGGTGCGCATGTCGGTGCGCGTGTCTTCCATCTCTTGTGCGGCTTGCCAAAAAAACAGGTACGGGCTGATGGTGGTGCCGAACACCGCCACGGTAGTCAGCAGCACCTGGTGGCCGGCCGGCAGCTGCGGCATCACCACCGCGCGCGCCACCTGCCACCAATTCAGGTGCAGCGAAAACACCACCCCCACATAAGCCAGCAAGGCCAGCGTCAGCCACTTGAGCCAGCGCACATAAGTTTGGTACGGCAAAAACACCTGCAGCACCGCACACAGCAAGCCAAAGGTGACCGCGTAGACATGCGCCGAGCCGCCGACCAACAACCGCAATGCCTCAGCCATCGCGGCAATATCGGCAGCGATGTTCAGCGTGTTGGCCAACAACAGCAGCCCGACGACCGCAAGCAGCACCCAGCGCGGAAAACTGGCCTTGATGTTGGCGGCCAGGCCATGCTGGGTGACGTACCCGATGCGCGCACCGACGGTCTGGATCGCGACCATCAACGGCAAGGTGAAGACGACCGTCCACAGCATCGAATAACCGAACTGCGCACCCGCCTGGGAGTACGTCGCGATGCCGCTTGGGTCGTCGTCGGCCGCGCCGGTGATCAAGCCCGGACCGAGCTGGCGCAGGCCTTTGCGTAATCGGGTGGGACGGGTCATGGGTGGTCGGCAAAGTACTGATCAGAACACCGCCAGCCTTTGGCCGAACTTAACCGCGGCCGGCCACTCGCTTGCGTTACGCGGCAGCGGCTGGCCGGCCGATACGAACTGCGCGGCGTTGATCCAACCGGCGTGGCCGACCACACAGCGCACCGCGGGCGTGGGCGCGGCCGCGGCCCACGCGCTGCAGCGCTCGAACAAGGCGGCCAGCGTCTCGCCGCCGTGGCCTGCGTAGTGCGCGAAGTCGGCGCACCAGGCGGTGACGGCAGGCTCGCCGATCTGTGCCCAGGTCGCGCCGTCCCATGCACCGAAATCGATTTCGATCAATGCCGCATCGATGTGGTGACGCCAGCCCCAACGTCGAAGCCAACGGCCGACATCGGCGCTGCGCCGCAGCGGCGAGGTATAGACCTGGCACTGCGCCAATGGCCGAGCCGGTGCGCGCTGCGGATTCGACTGCGTTGCGGCCGGCTGTCTCGGTTGCGTGTGCGTCATTTCTGGTCGCGTCATGTCCGGTCGCGTCCCATCCGGTCGCGTCACCCCCAGCGACTGCCACACCCGCTGCACCCGTGCATAACGGCGTATGCGGTGGGCCAGCCGTTTGGCTTTGCGCGGGTCGACCGGCAGGTCGGTGTGGCCGATGCAGCGGCCGGCCGCACCGATCGGTTTCGGGTGTCGCCAGACCACCACCGCGGCATCGGCCCTGGCGTTGGCGACCACGCTCAGGCCACCGCAAACCACAGCAACACCAGCAACTCGGTCAGCTGTTGGGTGGCACCGAGCGTGTCGCCGGTGACGCCACCCAGCCGCCGCCGAAACCAGCGGGCGCACCACGCTGCACCGATCGCCGCGACCACCACGCCGCCGGTTGCCGCCAACGCCCAGTGCGCATTCCAGACGATCAACACCACCGCAGCTGCAAGTGGCCAAGCGCAGGCCACGGCGAAGCCCGCCGCTGAAATGCGCTGCGCCAGCGGCTTGGCTTTGGCGTGCTCGACATCGCCGGCGTACGGCAAAAACCGAATCAACCCGACCGCTGCGGCGCGCGATGCGCAGTGGCCGAGCAGCAGCGCCGCGCAGCCGTTGGCCAGCGGCAGCGAGGCAAGCGTGGCCGCTTTCAACGCCAGCATCACCACCAGCCCCATCGCGCCGTAGGCCCCGATGCGCGAATCTTTCATGATCTCGAGTGCGCGCGCGCGGCTGACGCTGCCGCCCAGACCGTCGCAGGTATCGGCCCAGCCGTCTTCGTGAAAACCACCGGTCAGCCACAGCGTGGCGGCCATCGACAGCCACACCGCCACCGGCAACGCAAGCACCTGCGCGGCAGCCCACAGTACCGATGCGCCCATCGCGCCGACACCCGCACCGATCAACGGGAAATAGCGCGCGCTGTGGTTCAACCAATCGGGCTCGAAGCCGACCCAGCGCGGCACCGGCACGCGGGTCAAAAACTGCAGCGCGGTGAACAGCAACCGCAACTCGTGCAGCGCGATGCGCGGCGCGCCGCGCGGCGGCGTTGTCGGTTCCGGCGGCGGTGGTTGCGGCGGCGATTGCGGCGGCGGTTGCGGCAGCGGTTGCGGCGGCGGTTGCGGCGGCGGTTGCGGTGACACCGAAGGGGTGGTCATCTGCGGGTCGGCCCATCGACCGGGCCGGTGGTTTGCGCCGACACACCGGCCGAGTCGAAGCTGGCCATCTCGTTGAACAACAGCACCGCGCTTTGCAGCAGCGGCCAGGCCAATGCGGCCCCCGAACCCTCACCCAACCGCAGGCCCAGATCGAGCAACGGCGTGACACCCAAGGTGTGCAGCATCAGCGCGTGGCCGGCTTCGTCGGAACGGTGCGCAAACACGCAGCCGTCGGGTATCGACGCAGCCAGCGCGCTCGGCATCAGCCGCTGCGCTACCAGCACCGCCGCGCCGGTGATGAAGCCGTCGACCACCACCACGCGGCGCCTGTCGACCGCCTGCTGCACTGCGCCGACCAGCATCGCGATCTCGAAGCCGCCGAATGCAGCCAGCGCTTGCATCGGCTCCATGGCCGCGGCGTGTTGTGCCAGCACCGCGCGCAGCACCGCCAGTTTGCGGACCATGCCGGCATCGTCGAGACCGGTGCCGCGGCCGACGCAGCGCTCGATCGGCTCGCCGGTGAGCCGCGCCAGCAACAGCGCGGCGCTGGAGGTGTTGCCGATGCCCATTTCACCCAGCAGCAGCACATTGCCGGGCAAACCACGCACCACCTCGCGACCGGCTTGCAGCGCCTGCGCGCACTGTGCGGCGGTCATCGCCGGGCCCGCCAGCGCGTCGGCCGTGCCGTGTGCGATTTTTTTATCGCACAAGCCGGGTCGCGGCGCGAAGTCGTGGCGCACCCCGGAATCGACCACCGTCAACGCCAGGCCATGCTGGCGCGCCAGCACGCTGACGGCAGCACCACCGGCCAAGAAGTTCTCGACCATTTGCCAGGTCACATCGGCCGGATACGCCGACACGCCGTGCGCGGCCAGACCGTGGTCGGCGGCAAACACCACCAGCTGCGGCTGCAGCCACCGCGGTTGCGTGGTGCGCTGAATCAAGCCGATCTGCAACGCCAACGCTTCGATGCGGCCGAGCGCGCCGAGCGGTTTGGTTTTCTGGTCGAGCAGGTGCTGCAGCCGCGCGCGCAGCGCGGCGGGGTCGAACGGCTGCGCAGCGTCAGGCGACGTGGTCATGGTGGTGGTCACGGTCACGGTCACGGTCACGGTCATGGCCAAGGTCAAGATCGAACGTTCCGTTTTGCATGCGTGACCTCGCAGCCGCCATCACAACACCGGCACCGCCGTCAGTCGGCCGCCGACGTGTTCGATCGACAACGCGCCGCCGAATACGCTGACCAGTGCGGCCTGCACCGCCGCCGATTGCGGTGATCCATCGGCGCGCAGTTGGCCGTCTTGCAGCACCACCAGGCGGTCGGCCTGCAGCGCCAGCGGCAGGTCGTGCAGCACGCTGACGACCGCCGTGCCCGACGCGGCCAGGCGTTGCAGCAAGCGCACCACCGCCACCTGGTGCGGCGGGTCGAGGTGGGTGGTCGGCTCATCGAGCAGCAGCACCGGCGCGCACACCGCCAGCGCGCGCGCCAACAACACGCGCTGGCGTTCGCCGCCCGACAGTTCGTGCAGCGCGCGGCCGTGCCAGGCGCTGCATTCGGTTGCGTGCATCGCCGCATCGACCGCTGCATCGTCGTGCGGGCCCGCGCCGGCGAACAGGCCGAGGTGCGGCAGGCGGCCGAGCTGCACCACATCGCGCACCGTGAGCTCGCCGCTGGACTCCGCAGCGTCGTGCTGCGCCAGCCACGCGATGCATTGACCGCGTGTGCGCGCGCGGTGTGCGTCGATGGGTCGACCGTCCATCAAGACCTGACCCCCGGACACCGGCAGCAAACCTGCCAGCACACGCAGCAGCGTCGATTTGCCACCGCCGTTGGGCCCGACGATGGCGGTCCAGCCGGGCTGCAGCGCAAGCGTTATGCCGTGCAGCACCGGCCGGCCACCCAGGCCAGCGTGTACCGCATCGGCGAACAACAACGCACGCGGCGCGCCGACGGCTTGCAACACCGCGGCAGGCAACGCGTTCATCTGGTGCGGCGCTGGCGCAGCATCCAAAGCAAGTACGCGCCGCCGAGCACCGCAGTCAGCACACCGACCGGCAACTCGAGCGGTGCAATTAAGGTGCGCGCCAGCACATCGGCGGCCAACAACAACACGCCACCGGCGGCCGCGCTGGCCAGCACGGTGTAGCCGTTCGGCGCTGGCGCGCAGCGGCGCACCAGATGCGGCGCGGCCAAGCCGACAAACGCGACCAGCCCGGCCTGCGACACCGCGATGCCGGTGGCCAGCGCCAGCACCGCCACCAGCACCAGCCGCCAACGCGCCAGCGCCAGCCCAAGGCTGCGCGCACTGTCTTCGCCGAGGGTCAACGCATCGAGCAGTCGGGCCAGCCGCCACGCGATGGGCACCGTCAACAACACGCCCGCGCCGAGCACTGCCACGCTGCCCCAGCCCAAAAAACCGGTGGTGCCCAACATGAACACCTGCTTGCCGCGCAGCGCTTCGGGCGCAGCGCTGCTGACGAGATCGCCCAGCGCCGACAACACCACGCCGACCACCACACCGGCCAGCAACAAGCGCGGCGTTTGCTGCGCGCCGCGCGCCAATGCCAGCGTCAACGCAACACCCGCAAACGCGCCGACGAATGCCGCACCGACCAGCCCCAGGCGCAGCAACCCCTGGCTGGCCGACCAACCAATGACCCCGCCACCGAGCGAGCCCGCGGCCAACACCAACACCACGGCCAGCGACGCGCCCGAGGCCGAACCGAGCAAAAACGGATCGGCCAGCGGGTTGCGAAACAAGCCCTGCGCAACCGCACCGGCCACGCCCAGCAGCGCACCGACCAACCACGCACCGAGCGTGCGCGGCGCGCGAATCTGGCTGGCGATCACATCGGTGCGCCACCCGCCGGGCGACGGCAGCGACCAGCCGTCGCTGCCCGCGGCAAGACCGGCAAGCGCCAACCCGCCGCTCGCCAGCAGCAGGCCGATAGCCAAATGGCGGCGGCGCAGGCGGCCTGCATCACCGGCGCGCTCAGCGCTGCGGTCTCGACTGCCGGGCTCACGCAGGCTGTGGTCACTGGCGTGATCACTCGCGTGGCCCATGGCCTGCGCCGCATCGAACGCCCGCGTGCGGTCGGTTTCTGCCGGCGCGGCGTCACTCATGGCGCGCTCATGGTGTGGCGACGTCGAGGTGCACCAGGCAATCGGCCAGCAGCGATGCGGCCTCGCCCAACCGCGGGCCGGGGCGCACCAGCACGTCGTAGTGCGCCGCAGCGAAGCCGCAGGTGCGGCCGTCGCGCAGCGCCGTCAGCCGGTTCCAGCCAGGGCGGCGCGGCATGGCGGCCAGGTCACGCTGACCGGCCATCACCACATCGGGCTGCGCACGCACGACGAACTCCGGGTTCAGTTGCGGAAACGGACCGAGCGCAGCAGGCACCGCGTTGGCCATGTGCAACTGCGCCAGGGTCTCGCCGATGAATGAGCTGGCACCAGCGGCATACGGCGTCGCATCGACCTCGAAGTAAACGCGTTGCCCGCGCAGCGATGGCGGCACCCGCGCGGCGGCGGCTGCTACCTCGCGCGCCATCGCCGCCCACACCAGCGCAGCCGCATCGGGCGTGCCCAACAACTGCGCCAGCACGCCCAGCGAGCGCTGCACATCGGCATGGGTTTTCGATTCGAGCACCAGCACCTGCACGCCCAACGACTGCAGCCGCTCGATCACGCGCGACGATGGTGCGACCAGCACCACCTCGGGTTGCAGCGCGACGATGCGTTCCAGGTTGGCGTCTTCCAGGCCGCCCAACTTCGGCAGCCGCGCCACCGCGGCGGGCCAGTTCGAATAGCGGTCGGTGCCGACCAGACGCGCGCAGCCGCCGAGCGCGCACACGCTTTCGGTCAGCGACGGCAGCAAGCTGACGATGCGCTGCGGCGATGCCACAAAGGTGAGCGCCACCGCGCGGTCGTCACGCACGGTGATCGGCAGCGCCGGTTTCATCGGCGTGGTGCCAGGTGTATAGGACGGCTCAACCTGCACTGGCAGCGGCGTGGCACGGGCGAACGATGCGGCGAATAACGCGAACAACAACGCGGCCCCCAACCAGGCCACCGCGGCCACTGCAGCCGCTGCGCGCGCCACCGACCTGCCGCCGGCCGCACGCGGCAGCCGCACCAATGGGCGCGGAAATGGCCGCAGTAATGGCCGCAGTAATGGCCGCGCAAATGGGCGCACCAATGGGCGCGGTTGCCGCATCACAGCGGGGCCCGCTTCACCGGCACTTCGATGCCCGCGACCATGAAGGTGACGCGAGCGCAGCGGGCCGCCACCGCCTGGTGCAAGCGGCCCAACTCATCAACGAAATGGCGCGCCTCACGCGACAGCGGCGTCACGCCCAAACCGATTTCGTTCGACACCAGCAGCAGCGGGCCGCTGGTCGCGCTGATGGCGTCACACAGCGACTCGCGCGCCGCGTCCAGGGCGATGGCGTCGAGCGGTTCACCGGCCAGCGGCATCAGCAAATTGGTCAGCCACAGCGTCAGGCAATCGACCACCACCAGGCAGTGCGGCGCGCTGTGCAAAAACACCGCTTGCGCCAGTTCCACCGGCACTTCCTCGCACTTCAAGCGTGGCACCCGCTCGGCCCGTTCAAGCCGGTGGTGCGCAATGCGCAGGCGCATTTCTTCATCGCCCGCGCGGGCGGTGGCCAACAACACCGCCGCGTGGTCGGGTGCGGCCAGCCACGCGGCGGCACGTTGTTCAGCGCAACGCGATTTGCCGCTGCGCTGCCCGCCGAGGATCAATTCATTCATCGGTTGTGCCTGCCTTCTTCTTGCTGTGACTACGGGGTGCAGTGTCGGGCGCTTTGACCGCGCCCGACCACTGGCAGTGCCTACAACCCGATGCCGCTGAAACGCACGCCCAGCCACGCCTGGCGGCCCAGCGAGCGGTAGTCGCGCGCGGGTTCGTAATCGCGGTCACCCACATTGAGCAGCTTGGCTTCGAGCTGCCAGTGCGGCGCAAGCTGCCAGCGCGCCTGCAGGTCCAGCGTGGCGTAGCCGCCCAGGGTTTTGCCGCCGTCGGGTCGGTCACCCATCGACAACAACGCCGCCCCCAGCGTCACGCTGCCGATCTGGTAGTCGGCGCTGAGCGTTTCCTGGTGCTTGGCGCGGCGTTGCAGCCGCTGGTCGGTGCGCTGGTCCTTGGCGTCCAGCAAATCAATGCTGCCGCGCAGGCTGAGTGCGCCGATGCGGTGTGCCGCTGCCAAGGTGGCCCCTTGCAAACGCGCCCGGTTGATGTTGCGCGCGCAACCGAAGTCGTAGGCCGCATCGGCAGGGCAGAAGCTGCGGCGCGCCTCGTAGCCGATCAAATCGCGGACCCGGTTCTGGTACAGCGTGGCCGACGCGCTGCTGTCGGCAGCGCGCCAATTCAAACCGACTTCGACGCTGCGGCCTTGCTCCGGCCGCAAGGTGGCGACACCGTAACCGCTGTAGAACAAGTCGTTGAAGCTGGGCGCGCGAAAGGTGGTGCCCGCGAGCGCACGCAACGTCCAGCCAGGCGTGAACTCGTAGCCCCAACCGAGTCGCCCGGTGGTTTGGTTGCCGTACGCCGAGTTGTCGTCGTAGCGCACATCGGCCGAGATGCGGTGGGCACCGAATTGGCCGCTGTAGCCGACGCCGACCGCATTGTTGTCACGCCGTTTGTTGCTGGCAAAACCGCTCGACCGGGCTTTTTCTTCGAGCCGCTCCAACACCGCCACGACTTGCTGGCGGGCGTCGATAGTGAACGCGTTTTGCCAGGTGAACTGGTTGCGCCGGGTGACGAATCGGTTCGGCAAATTGGCGCCGTCCAGCGAGTCGTCTTCGTTGTGCGCCAGCTGCACCCGCGTGGTCCAGAACGAATTCACCGCGCCGTCGTAGCTGAGCGACAGCACCTGCGTGTCGAGCCGATTGCGAAAATTCGGCGTCGCGTCTTGCGCAAAATTCGGCGGCGCAAATTCAGACGCGTCGTACTGCGACACCAGCCGCGAGTCGATGACGCCAAACGCCACGCGGTGCCCGGGGGCCACGGTGTAGCCGAGCCGCAATTGCGCGGTGCGGCGGCGAAAGCCGTCGTGGTCGCGGTTGTAGTTGCCGAGGGCGTCGCCGGGACGCAAGGTCGAGGTGCCGTCGCTGCTTTCGTGGCCTATGGAAGCGGCGTAGTCGAACGCACTCAGGCTGTCCGCGCCGCTGCCCGAGACCGACACATCGCCTTCGTACGAGCCGTATTCGCCAGCCGCCACGTGGCCAGAAAAGCGCGCCGCACCGGCACCGCGCAGCGTGGTGATGCGCACCACACCACCGACCGCATCCGCGCCGTAAAGACTTGACCCCGGCCCGCGCAACACCTCGATGCGCTCGATTTGCGCCAGGCTGATGGCCTCGAACGACACCAGACCCAGCGTGGCCGAGCCGATGCGCACCCCATCGATCAGCACCAGCGTGCTGCCGGTGCTGGCACCGCGCGTGATGACACCCGCCGCGTGCCCCGGCCCGCCATTGCGCGAGACCTGGATACCGGCTTCGCGGCGCAACAAATCTTCGAGCGAATCGGCGGTCGATTCACGGATGCGTTGGGCATCGATCACCACCACATCGGCGGTGACACGGTCCAGCGGCAACGGCTCACGGGTGGCGATGACGACGACCTGCGGCAAGGCGGTTGGTGTCGACGCGGGTGGCGGGTTCGGTGCGGCGGTTTGCGCCCGCACCGGCATGCAGCCAAGGGCTGCCGCGCAAGCCGCGGCACTCAAAAAACGCGAGACGAACGAAATATGGCGGCGCGCGGCCGCCGGCGCGCATGGCGCCGTGGATAAAGAAAACATGGTGAGAAGAGTCCGACAAAATTGCACGCGACCCGCTTCCCCGCAGGCGCATACGTTGTAGGCGCGCCATTGCTGACGCACCCGCTTGTTGGCCGGTATCCGGGCTGATGGAGGCGACCTCAGCGACCTTCCCAGAGACGAAAACGCCTCCAGTGGTGTGTGCGCAAAAGCTGAAACGTCGACCGGTGCATCTCGCAACCGACCAAAAATTTCGTCCACCGTACCGTTGCGGGGGCAGCGCAGTTTGAAGGCGTTGCCGCCTTTCCTGCTTCCCGTTGAACTGCGCTGGCAAGAACACCAGCGCGAGCACCAAACAGCCGCCGATTGTAGGGTCCACCCTACAATCGATAACCCGTTTTTGACCAAGGCCGCGCTATGTCAAAGCTCGACGAACTTGCCGACCGCGTCGAGCGCTTGCTGTTGCACCACCACGAGTTGCAGCGCACACAAGCCCTGCTGGAGCAGCAGGTGGCCGTACTCACCAGCGACCGTGACAGCCTGCGCTCCCGCCTGAATGCAGCGCGCAGCCGCATCGACACCTTGCTGGCGCGTTTGCCGATCGACAACACACCTGACCCCTCGCCACACCCAGACGCGCCATGAAACAAGTTGAAGTCACCATCCTCGATCAAAGCTATGTGTTGGGCTGCCCGGAAGGCGGTGAGGTGCAGCTGCAAGCCGCAGTCGTTGCGGTCGACCGCGAAATGACCGCGATCCGCAGCGCGGGCAAGGTCAAGGCACGCGAACGCATCGCGGTGCTGGCCGCGCTGAACCTGGCGTTTGCGTTGGAACAGCGGCCCGCGGCAGCGGTGGCCAGCGCGGGTGCGGGCGCCGAAATGAATGGCGCGACGCAGCCGCATGCGGCCGCTGTCGATGCGTTGATTTCACGCATCGACAACGCGCTCAGCGAAAACGGGCAATTGTTGTGATGCCGTGCGCGCTGGTGTCACCTTGCTGCCACCAGTGCCGTAGGCCTGCGGCCTAGACTGCGCACGTCCGCTGTATTCGCGTGGGTTTTTAATTTCCTGAACCGATGCTCTTGCGAGCCAGGGCTGGGAACATTGCCGAGCAGGTGTGATCGTCTCGCGTCAGACGAACTCGAAACACGGTTGACCCGGCCCACCTGAATCCTTTGGGTTCAGGAATGCAGCCCACGGTTTGCAGCGGACACCCCCAGACATCGCAACACCCGACATCGACCGCCGGCCGCCGACCGCCGATCGCCATGGGCTCACGGCGCAGCGCACGGCCCACGTTATCGGCCCGGCTGGCATACGTTCGCTACACCTCGCCGTCAAAGCGAATGCTGGCCAGCGCGACATGGTTGCCGCCGCGCGCCACCGCGGCCGCCAACGCAGCCTCCGAGGCCTGCACCAAATCGCCCTGCGTGCGTGCGGTGTGCGGAAAACTCGCCACCCCCATCGACACGGTGAAGCCGAAGTCCTGGCCGTCGAGCACGACGATTTGGGTCGCGCATTGGCGGCGCAGGCCTTCCATCCGCGCGTGTGCAGTGGCCAGCCCCACGCCCGACAACAACACCGCGAACCGGTGTTCACTCAAGCGGCACGATGCATCCATTGCGCGGGTGTTGCCTCGTATCAAGCGGCCGATCGCCTCGACCACCCGCACGCGGGCCGGCGCACCGAGCGCCAATGCCACGTCGAGCGGCGCGTCGATCGAAATCGATACCAGCGAAAACTCGCGGTGTTCGCGCGACGACAGATCGACCTCGCGGCGCAGCTGGTCGTCGAACTGCGAGTTTTGAAACAACCCGTCGGCCGTGTCGCGCGGCAGCGGGTCGGGGCCCTCGAGCCGCGCCTGCTCGCTTGCCACCTGCAACTGCTCCAGCTGTTTGAGCACCAACGCCAGCTGCGCATCACGCTGGCGCGCCGCGGTGGTCTCATGCCAGATCACGCACAGGCTGCGTGCGGCTGCCGCGTCGGCTGGAGCCATCGGCACCCGCGTCACCGTGAAGTCGCGGCGCTGCCGATCGCGGTCGATGTGGTGGTCGGTGATTTGCGGCGTACCCAGCGTCACCGCGGTCAAATCGGCGGCTCGCAGCAGCGCGGCGACATCGGGTCCGAGTAACTCGGCGTCGGTGCGGCCGAGCAACACCTCGGCGCTGCTGCGGCCGAACATGCCGGCCAGCGCGGCGCTGGCGTACACATAGTGGCCGGTGGCAATGTCTTTCACCGCCACGCCCGCTTCCAGCCCGACCGCCCAGCCCGACAGCACGTCGCCCCATGCGGGCGCGTCCAGGCCCAGCGGCACCACCAACCGGCGCAATGCGGTGGCCAGTTCAACGCCTGGCGATTGCGCAGGATGATTCATCGTGACCTCTTGATTTCAACCCCGCGCGGCCCGTGCGCACGCGGGCCGTGGCGTGCGGGGGTGCTCACCACCGCGCCATGCCGTCAACGCATGGCGGATGTGCGGCCGACCAAAACAATGCTTAGTTTTTCTCGGCCGGCTTCTTCTCGAAGTTGGCCACCACCTTGCCCAAGCCGCCGTCGAGCGCGACCGACACCCATTCGGTGGCGATGTCTTCGTCGACGCCTGCCGGGTCGAACGACGAGCTCCATTTCATCAGCGTTTTGCCGTCGGCCGTCGGGCTCAGGCTGATGGTGGATTGGTAGTTCTTGATCGGGAACGGACCCTTCACACCAGCGAAGGTGTAGGTGGTTTTGGCGGCGTTGTACGACAGCAGTTTTTCGATCATCACCGAGCCGTCAGACAAGGTCAGCGTGCGCACTGAACCCTTGGCCGTGCCGTTGCCTTTGGTGGTGCAGTTGCGCACCGAGGGGTGCCACAAATCCACCGCGTTGAAGTCGCCGACGTATTTCCAAACGGTGGCGGGTGTGCTGTCGACCGTGGCCTCGCGGGCAAATTCCACCTTGCCGGCGGCGTGACAGTTGGCAGCGACGAGCAGCAAGCCCGTCGCGGCCGCATACACAAAATTGGTGGTCATGGCTGGGTTTCTCCAAATCGAAAGGTGTGGGGATGACATGGTGCAGCAACGTCGCGTTGCGGCGTCACTGTTTGGCGAAATTGGCCACCACTTTTGCCAGCCCGCTGTCGAAGATGCCGCCGATGATTTCAGCTGCTTTGTCGTCGGGTGCGCCTTCTGCGTCGAAGGTCGATTTCCACACCACCAGGGTTTTGCCGTCGGCGGTCGGTGCCAGGCTGATGGTTGCGAGGTAATTTTTCACCGGCAGTGGGCCTTTGACGATGCCGTAGCTGTAGCTGTAGCCGGTTTTCCCGGCGCTGTAGGCGGTCAGGTTTTCCACAATATCGCCACCGCCGACCAGCGTCAGCATGCGGGTCGTGCCGACCTTGGTGCCGTTGCCCTTGAGCACACTGCTTTTGACTGCCGGATGCCACACGTCGAGCGCATCGAAATTACCAATCAGCTTCCACACCGTGGCCGGTGAGTTGTCCACCGTGACCTCGCGCGAGACGGCCAGCCCGCCGGCGGCGTAGCAGCTTGACGCGATCAACATCGCAGCGCTTGCGGCAGCGATAGAAGTGAACTTGAGGGCCATCGATTTCATGTGGTCGGTCTCCGGTAGGTGAACGGGTAGTGGGTTGGGTGCGCGGTGCAGGCAGGTGCTGCATCGATTGGGTGCATCGGTTGCGTGCGTTGGTTGCGTGCATCGGTTGCGTGCATCGGTTGCGGTACAGATTGCTTGCCGCACGCCGGGTTTGCATCCCGCCCGTATTCTCTGACCTCGCCCGCACGTTCGCAACAAGTCATATCGCCTGAATCGATTCCCATGAGCATTGCTGCCTACATCAAAGAAATCGGCCGCGGCAAGGAAGGCGCGCGGTCGCTCAACCCCGAGCAGGCCTACGACCTGATGTGCCAAGTGCTCGACGGCCAGGTCAGCGACCTCGAAGTCGGCGCGTTTGCCATGGCGATGCGCATCAAAGGCGAATCGGTCGACGAGTTGTGCGGCTTCGTGCAAGCCGCGCGCGAGCGCTGCCTGGTGCTGCAACCGCCTGCCGGGGCTGTCGTGCTGCCGTCTTACAACGGCGCACGCAAGTTACCGAATCTGACGGCGCTGTTGGCGCTGCTGCTGGCCCGCCACGGCGTAAGCGTGTTGGTGCACGGGCCGCTCGATGAGCCGCTGCGCACCAGCACCGCAGCGGTTTTTCACGCGCTGGGGTTCAACGCCGCACGCGACGAGGCCGAGGCGCACGCGGCCTGGTCGCGCGGCGAGCCGGTGTTCATGGCGACCGAGTCGCTGTGCCCGGCGCTGGCCAGGCTGCTTGCGGTGCGCCGCGTGATTGGCCTGCGCAACCCGGGCCACACGGTGGCCAAGCTGCTCGACCCGACGCCACATCAAACGGCACTGCGCGTGGTCAATCACACGCACCCGGAATACGGCGTTGCGCTGGCCGCGTTTTTACAACGCAGCGCCGCCAACGCGATGTTGTTGCGCGGCACCGAAGGCGAGCCGGTGGCCGACGCGCGGCGCGCACCGCGGCTCGAGGTGTTCGTGCGCGGCACGCGACGCGACGCGCTGTGTCTGCCCGCGCAAGAAGGCGTGCTGACCGCGTTGCCCGCGCTGCCCACCGGCATCGACGCGGCGTCTACTGCGGCCTATATCCAGTCGGTGATGCACGGTGGCGTGCCGGTGCCCGCACCGCTGCTGCGGCAGGTTGACTGTGCGCGCGAGGCGTTGCAGGCGGTGGCCATCGGCTAGGCGTGTGCACCGCAGCGCCTGGCAGCGCGCTGCGCTCCGGTCCACCGCGCCTAGTGCTTCAACGCGGCAATGAATTCATCTGAATCGAAACCGTCGTGCATTTCGTGGCCACGCACGACGACAAACGGCACGCCGTTGGCGCGGTAGCGGTCGAACTCACGTTGGCACTGGTTACTCAGGCTCATGTTGCAGTCGGTGAACTCGAAGCCCTGCGCGGTCAACCAGTCTTTGGCGCGCACGCAATGCGGACAGGTGGTGGTGCCGTAGACCACCACCTCACCGGCTTTGACGCCCGCCGCGAGCATTTTCAGTTCGGCCGCCGCATCACTGCCGGTGCCGCCGAGCCCCTGACCGATGCGGCCTGCCGTGCCGTGCAGCGCCGCATAGGCCGCCAACGCAATGGCCGCCACGCCGACCCAGCGGCCCCAGGCGACTGCACGTTCTTGCTGCGGCACGAAACCGCCATGGCGGTGCACCGACGCCGCCTGCGGGGCCACCACGGTGGCCGCCTTTGCATACGCCACGCCGCACGCCGGACACTGCCAAGCCGGAGCCTGCGCATCAGGCGCACGAACGTGTTGGCACTTAGGGCAAATCTGCGTCAAACCGAAGCTCCGGTGGTGGGCTGCTGCTGGGTGGCTGGGCCGCGTGGCTGGGCCGCGTCACGCGGTGCAGTCAAGTGTCGTCCAGCCCGGCCAGCAAACTCAGCTGCGCGGTGTCGACCGCGGTCGATTTAATCGCCCGCCGCGTGACCGATTCACGCCGTGGATTGCGGCTGCCGTGTTTCGCGTACACCGCCTTGGCCGCACGCTGTGCCGCATCGGCCGACTTGCGCTGGTGAATTTGCGCGGTCGCATGTTGCGTTGCAGCCGCCAGATCGATGACCGGATCGACATACGCAGTGGGCCGCAATTGCGTCGCACCGAGCAGCCACGGCTCGTGCACCGCATCGCCGGCTACGCCACGCAACTCAGGCACCCAGCGGCGGATGAACACCCCGTCGGGATCCTGGTCGCGGCTTTGCTTGACCGGGTTGTAGATGCGGATGGTGTTGATGCCCGTCACCCCGCTTTGCATTTGCGATTGCGCGTAGTGGATGCCGGGTTCGTAATCAAGAAACTGACGCGCTAAAAACAGCGCCGGTTGTCGCCAATGCAGCCACAGCTGGTAGCTTGAAAAACTCATCAGCATCGCGCGCATCCGAAAGTTGATCCAGCCGGTGGCGACCAGGCTGCGCATGCAGGCATCGACGAACGGAAACCCAGTGCGGCCGGCGCACCAGGCCGCAAAGCGCTGCGCCTCGTCGGCCGTTAAAACGCCTTCATTGCGCAGACCATCGAACGCGCGGTTGACGTTGCGGAACTCAATCGCCGGCTCGCTCTCGAGCTTCTGAATGAAGTGGCAATGCCAGTGCAGCCGGCTTTCGAAACTTTGCAACGACGCCAGCATGCCGGCCGGTCGGTCGGGCGTCGGCAACGCCAACAGCTCGCTGCGCCGCTGCCACACGGCGTGCGCACATTCGCGTATCGACAGCGTGCCCCAGGCGAAGTGCGCCGACAGCCGCGAGCACGCGTCGGCGGCGCTCAGCGGGCTCGACATCTCGACACGGTAGTGCTGGCCGCGCCACGCCAAAAAGCTGTCCAACAACGCCAGCGCGGGAGCGCGGCCACCGTGCTGGCGCTGCGGTTTGTCGACATCACGGCAAAAGATGCCTATGCCCGTGGCTGCGCTTGCGCCTGCGCCAGCGTCGGGCGGCGCAACGCAGTGCAACCGCGCGGGCGCATCGAAAGGCGCCGACTCCATGCGCCGCGTCCAGTGGCTCGACCACCGGTTGCGGTCGCCGAGGCGGCGCACCACACCGTTGCACGGCCCCTCGTTCCAGGTCACGCCATGCTCGGCGCACCAGCGCGCCACCGCCAGGTCACGCGCGTAGCTCCAGCCGTTGCCGGTTTCCTCGTGGCTCCACAGCACGAAGCTGCCATGCACTGCGTGCAGATGCTGCAACGCGTCGATCACTGCGCACTGCGGCTGCCACAACGCAGCGCCCTGCTGCTGCCACCAGGCCGCCAATTCGGCCACGCATTCAAGTGCAAACGCGCGGTGCTGGGTTGCCGCATCGGGCTGCGCCCAGGCCTCGGGTTCATCGACCCACATCGGCAACACCGGCCCGGCCTCAGCCGCCCGCACCAACGGCGCGTGGTCGATCCAACGCAGGTCTTTTTTGAACCACAGCAACTGCAACATCCGGCGCAGTCTAGGACGTCGCCAAAGCCCTACCGGGTGGCCCGTTGGCGCGCCGATTCGTACAAGCACACCGCTGCGGCAGCGGCTACGTTGAGCGACTCTTCACCGCCCGGCTGCGGTATGCGCAGCGACTGCGCGCACATCGACTGCAGCGCCGCCGACACGCCTTCGCCTTCGTGGCCGAGCACCCAGGCACACGGCCACGGCAGCACCACTTGGTGGAGCGAGTCGGGCGCGTGCGAGCTGGTAGCCAACAACGGGATCTGCAGCGCGCTCAACGCAGCGGCATCGATGCCTTCGAGCAAGTGCAAACCAAAGTGCGCGCCCATGCCAGCACGCAAGACCTTCGGCGACCACAGCCCGGCCGTGCCTTTCAACGCGGCCACTTGCGTAAAACCAAATGCTGCCGCGCTGCGCAACACCGTGCCCACGTTGCCAGCATCTTGCAAACGGTCGAGCACGATGGTCGGCGCGTCGGGGGTCAGGTCATTCAACGCAACCCAAGGCACCACGAAACCGATGGCCGCGGCCGACTCCAGCATGCTGATGCTGTCCATCAACGCCGCTGGCAGCACCGACACCTGCGGCGCAGCGCTGGCGATCTCACGCCACGGCGAGTGCCACGCGGCGTCGGTGATCAGCGCATGCAGCGGCCGGCCTCCGCGTTGCACATAAGCGCGGCACAGGTGATCGCCTTCCAGCCACAGCTCGCCTTGCTTGCGGTAGGCCACCGGGTCGCGGCCGAGCTTGCGCAGGCGCACCAGCAGCGGGTTGTCGCGCGAGGTAATCGCTTTGACCACGGGCGCGCTCACGGTGCGTCGTGCCGCCGGTCGATCAGCGCCGCTGCCCGCACTGGTGCGAACGACCGCCGGTGCACCGCACACGCGCCGTGCTCGCGCAGCGCCGCCAGATGCGCAGCGGTCGGATAGCCTTTGTGGCCATCGAAGCCGTACTGTGGATGGCATGCATGCAGCGCCACACACAAGCGGTCACGGTGCACCTTGGCCAAAATCGACGCGGCCGAGATTGCCTGCACTTTGGCGTCGCCCTGCACGATCGCCAACGCCGGCATTGCAAGCGTCGGCAGGCGGTTGCCGTCGACCAGCACACGGTGCGGCCGCAGGCGCAAACCATCGACCGCGCGGCGCATTGCCAGCAGCGTGGCCTGCAGGATATTCAAGCAATCGATTTCTTCGACGCTGGCCTCGGCCACGCTGCAGCACAGTGCGCGCGCGCGGATTTCATCGAACAAACGCTCGCGGGTTGCGGGACTGAGTTTTTTCGAATCATTGAGACCGCGTATCGGCTGCAGCTCATCAAGAATCACCGCGGCCGCGACCACCGGACCGGCCAACGGGCCGCGACCGGCCTCGTCCACACCGGCGATCAAGCCGGATACGCGCCACTCGGCACCCAGCCCGCGCAGCTCAGGCAGCGCCTCAAGTCGCAAGAATTTTTTCGATGGCATCGGTCGCAGCCTGGGCGGTATGGCGTCGCAAGGTGTGGTGCAACGCGTCGAAGCGCGCCGCCAAGGCGGTGCAGGCGGCCGGATCGTCCAGCCATGCCAACGCGGCGTCGGCCACGCGCTGCGCGGTCAGGTTGGCTTGCAGCAGCTCAGGCACCGCAAAGTCGCGCAGCAAGATGTTCGGCAGGCCCACCCACGGTTGGTAGTTTTTGCGCTTCATGATTTGTGCGCTGAGCCAATGCATGTTGTAGGCAATGACCATCGGCCGTTTGTAGAGCGCGGCTTCGAGGGTGGCCGTGCCGCTGGCGATCAGCGTCACATCACAAGCCGCCAGCGCGGCATGCGATTGGCCGTCGAGCAGCTGCACGCCGATGCCCGGTGCGTGTTGCGCGATCAACGGGGCGAGCAACCCGCGCAGGCCGGACGCCGCCGGCAGCACGAAGCGCAGCGCGGGTCGGCGGCGCTGCATTTCGGCCGCAGCAGCCAACAGCGTCGGTGCGATGTAGGCGATTTCGGCGCGGCGGCTGCCGGGCAACAGCGCCACCACCGTGGCGTCAGCCGCGAGGCCCAAGGCGTGGCGGCTGGCCTCGCGCGGCACCACCAGCGGTATCGCATCGGCCAGCGGGTGACCCACATAGGTGGCAGCCACGCCGTGTTGTGCATACAGCGCAGGCTCGAACGGAAAAATGCACAGCATGTGGTCGACCGCACGCTTGATCTTTTCGATGCGCTCGCCGCGCCAGGCCCAAATCGACGGGCCGATGAAATGAATGGTCTTGGTGCCGCGCGCTTTCAGTCGCAGCTCGAGGTCGAGGTTGAAGTCGGGTGCATCGACGCCGATGAATGCATCGAGTCGGGTGCGCAACAACCGCTCGCCGAGTTGGCCGCGCAGGCGCAGCAAGGCCGGGTAATGGCGCAGCACCTCGGCGTAGCCGCGCACGGCCAACCGGTCGCTCGGCCACCAGGCGTCGAAGCCTTGTGCCGTCATTTGTGGCCCGCCGATGCCGCAGGCTGTCAGGTCAGGCCAGCGCTGCCGCAAGCCACTCAGCAACATGCCGGCCAGCAGGTCGCCTGAGGCCTCGCCTGCCACCATCGCGAGGCGCGGTGCGTGCAGGCTCATCGGGCGCACTCGCGTTGCATGGGCAGGCCGACGCCGACCGCGTCAGCGCGCGATGCCGCGCTGCGATGCGTCGAGGAATGCGGTCATGGCAGCGACCTCACCCGCGGCCTGCGGAACGCTGGTCGCCAACGCGGCGATGGCCTGGCGCGCCACCTCAAGCGTGTTGCCGTCGCGGTACAGCAGCCGATGCATTTGTTTGACTACCGCGATGCGCTCGGCTGCAAAGCCGCGCCGCTTCAGGCCCTCGGCGTTGAAGCCGCGCACGGCCAGCGGGTTGCCGTCGACCAGCATGAACGGCGGCACATCTTGCGACACCGCGCTGGCGAAACCGACCATCGCGTGCGCACCGACTTTGACGAATTGGTGCACCCCGGTCAACCCACCGACGATGACCCAATCGCCCACATGCACATGGCCTGCCAGCGTGGCGTTGTTGGCCAAGACGGTGTGGCTGGCGACCTGGCAATCGTGCGCCAGGTGCACGTACGCCATGACCCAGTTGTCGTCGCCCAACCGGGTCACGCCGCCGTCTTGCGCGGTGCCGATGTTGAAGGTGCAGAACTCGCGGATGGTGTTGCGTGCGCCGATGTGCAACTCGGTCGGCTCGCCGGCGTATTTTTTGTCTTGCGGCAGCGCACCCAGCGAGCAAAACTGAAAGATGCGGTTGTCGCAGCCGATGGAAGTGCGGCCCTCGATCACGCAGTGCGGGCCGACCGTGGTGCCCGCCGCAATGCGCACCTGAGAGCGCACGATGCTGTAGGCCCCAACGCTTACGGTGTGGTCGAGTTCAGCGCCCGCTTCGATGATGGCGGTGGGGTGAATTAAAGACATGGCACGGCACCCATCAGCGGCTGAAAATTCGTCAACGCGACACCTCGCAGCGCAGGCTCAGGGGATCAAAAGCAACAACACAACGGCAACCAGTCGGGACATCGCCGACCGGTGGGCAGGCGATCAGGCCATCGTGCGCACCGTGCACAACAGATCGGCTTCTACCGCCAATTCGCCGTCGACCGTGGCGCGCGCCTTGAACTTGAAGATGCCCGATTTCTGGCGGTCCAGCTTGACTTCCAAAATCAACTGATCGCCCGGCTCGACCGGCCGCTTGAAGCGTGCGCCGTCGATGCCCGCGAAGTAAAACAGCGCGTTGTCCGCAGGCGTGATGCCCAAGGTTTCAAAGCCCAATATGGCGGCTGCTTGCGCCAACGCTTCGATCATCAACACGCCCGGCATGACCGGTCGCTGTGGAAAGTGGCCGCTGAAATACGGCTCGTTGATGCTGACGTTTTTCAGCGCCCGGATGCTGTCGTTTTTCTTCAGCTCGAGCACGCGATCCACCAACAGAATCGGATACCGATGGGGAATCTTTTTGAGGATCTCGTGGATGTCCATCGTCATGCCGGTTTGTTGTTCTTTTCGAGGGCCCGAATTCGCTCACGCAGACGAAACAATTGGCGCAACGTGGCCGCGTTTTTTTCCCACGAAGCATTGTCATCGATGGGAAACAAGCCGGTGTACAAGCCCGGCTTGCTGATCGAGTGGGTGGCCACCGAACGCGCACCCAGGTGCACATGGTCGGCCAGCGTCACGTGCCCGACCACCCCCGCGCCGCCGGCCATCGTGCAATGCGCGCCGATGTGCGTGCTGCCCGACACCGCCGCGGTGCCGGCCAGCGCGCAGTGCGCACCGATGTGCACGTTGTGCGCAATCATCACCAGGTCGTCGAGCTTGACCCCGTTGCCGATCACGGTGTCGCCCAACGCACCGCGGTCGATGCAGGTGTTGGCACCGATTTCGACATCGTCGCCGATGCGCACACCGCCGAGTTGCTCGATCTTTTCAAACCGCCCTTCGGTAGGTGCGAAGCCAAAGCCATCGGCACCGATCACCACACCGCTGTGCACCACGCCGCGCGCGCCGATGTGGCACCGCGCTCCCAACACCACCTGCGCCGACAGCCGGGTGTGCGCACCCACCGATGCGTCGGTGCCGATAAAGCACTGCGCGCCAATCACGGCACCGTTACCAATCACCGCACCGGCTTCGATAACAGCCAGTGCACCGACCGCCACCTGTAGGCCGAGCGTTGCATCGGCATGCACCACCGCACTGGGATGCACCACCGCCACCACCGCGCTGCGCGCTTGCGCAGCCCACAGCTGCGTCAGCTTGGCAAAACACAAATACGGATCGGCTGCTACCAACGCGGCCCCGCGCAGCACGGCGGCGTCGCGGTGCGCAGGCGAGACGATCACGCAAGCTGCATTCGACAGCGCGAGTTGCGGCAGGTAGCGGGGGTTGGACAGAAACGAAATCGCATCATCCGATGCGGCCTCGAGCGAGGCGATTTGCGAGACGACCCGCGCCGGGTCGCCGATCAGTTCAGCGTCGAGCTTTCGCGCCAGTTCGCCCAATGCGAACCGCGGGGTGGCGTCACTTCGCACCCTGTGCATTCAACGCCTTGACCACCTTGTCGGTGATGTCGACCCGGGGGCCGGCGAAGATCACTTCTTGCAAGATGACGTCGTATTTTTCGCTCTCAAAAATTTGCTTGATGACCTTGTTGGCGCGTTCGACGACGCCGGCCAGTTCTTCGTTTTTGCGTTGCGTGAGGTCTTCCTGAAATTCGCGGCGCTTGCGCTGAAATTCACGGTCTTGCTCGACCAGATCGCGTTGGCGGCGACTGCGCTCCGACTCGGCCAGCGACGGTGAATCTTTTTCCAGCTTGTCGCTGGTCGCCTTCAACTTGGCGGCGTACTCGGCGATGTCTTTGTCACGCTTGGCGAACTCGGCTTCGAGCTTGGCTTGCGCGGCCTTTGCCGGGTTGGCTTCGCGCAGCACGCGGTCGCTGTTGACGTAACCAATTTTCAATTCTTGCGCCGCTGCACCGGCCGCCATCGCCATCAGCAACGCGGCGAACAACAGGTTGAAAACGGAGGCGAATTTCGGGGGTGAACTGTGCTTCAAAACGCGGTTCCGATCTGAAATTGCAGACGCTGAATTCTATCGGTAGACTGTTTTTTGATCGGCTCGCCGTAGCTCACTTTCAGCGGCCCCACCGGTGAGATCCAACTGATTCCCAAGCCGACCGAGGCGCGCAAGCTGTCGAAGCTCAGGCTGTCGTTGACCGCCCACACGTTGCCCACATCGAAGTAGGTAAACCAGCGCAGCGTGCGGTCGTTGCCGGTTCCCGGCACCGGCAAGTACAACTCGGTGTTGACGTTGAGTCGCCGGTTGCCACCGATGTAGGCACCGAGGTTGTCGACCTGGCCGAGTGAGCCTTGGTCGAAGCCTCGCACGGTGCCCAAACCACCGGCGAAGAAGTTCTTGAAGATTGGGTACGGCCGACCGCCCAGCCCTTTGCCGTAACCGATCTCGGCATTGACGCCCAACGTCAGCCGCCGAAACGGCGACAGGTACTGCTGGAATTGCAGGTTGGTGCGAACGTAGCGTTGGTCGCCCAAGATGCCGACGTCGACGTTGACCCGTTGGAAGCGGCCACGGGTGGGCACCAGCGAGCTGTCGCGCTCATCACGGGTCCAACCGACCGTCAGCGGCACGGCGGTGCTGGTCGAGCCGAACTGCTGGCGATAGCGGAAATAGCTGTCCGGCAGGTTGTTGTTGCCCTGGATCTCGGTGCGCTCAAAACCGATGCCGAAAAACACGGTGTCGAATTCGCTGAACGGCACGCCGAACCGTATCGATGCACCCGGCGTCACCAGCTTGTAATCCTCGCCCTGGCTGTTCAACGGGGTGGTGGTTCGGTAATAGAACTCGAATGCCCGCGACACGCCCTCGTTGGTGAAGTACGGGTCGACGGTGCTCACCATGATCGTGCGCGAGGACTTGCTGGTGTTGACCTCCAGCCCCAGGTAGTTGCCGGTACCGAATACGTTTTCTTGCTTGACCGAGGCGGTCAGCGACAACTTGTCCGCACTGGAAAAGCCCGCGCCCAGCAATAAATTGCCGGTGGGTTTTTCTTTGATGGTGATGAGAATGTCGACCTGGTCCGAGGTGCCCGGTACTTCGCTGGTCTCGATGCCGACATCGCTGAAGTAGCCAAGGCGGTCGACCCGGTCGCGTGAGAGTTTGATCTTGCGTCCGTCGTACCACGACGATTCGAACTGGCGGAATTCGCGGCGCACCACCTCGTCGCGCGTGCGGGTGTTGCCGGCCACGCTGATGCGGCGCACGTACACGCGGCGCTGCGGATCGCCGACCAGGGTGAGCTCGACGCGGCCGTTGGCGCGGTCGATCTCGGGCTTCGCATCGACCTTCGCAAACGCGTAGCCGAACGTGCCGAAGCGTTCGACAAACGCCTTGGTGGTTTCTGCCACCGCTTCGGCGCGGTAGGGCTCACCGGGCTTGATGGTCACCAGCGATTTGAAATCGTCTTCTTTGCCCAGGTACTTGCCGTCGAGCTTGACCGCGGTGACGGTGTAGAGCTGGCCCTCTTTGATGTTGATGGTGATGGTGATTTCTTGCTTGTCCGGCGAAATCGCGACCTGGGTGGATTCGACATTGAATTCGAGATAGCCCCGATTCAGGTAGTACGCCCGCAGTGTTTCGAGGTCGGCGTTGAGCTTGGCGCGTGAGTAGCGGTCGGCTTTGGAGTACCAGGTCATCCAGCCACCATCGTTCAGCTCGAGCAAGCCCTTCAGCGTGCTTTCGCTGAAAGCGTTGTTGCCGACCACCCGCAGCTCGCGGATTTTGGCCACCGTGCCTTCGACGATGGTGAAGCTCACGTTGACGCGGTTGCGTTCGATCGGCGTCACGGTGGTGACCACCTCCACGCCGTACAGGCTGCGGCTGAGGTACTGGCGCTTGAGCTCTTGTTCGGCACGGTCGGCCAGCGATTTGTCGAACGGCTGGCCTTCGGCGATGCCGAAATCTCGCAGCGACTTGACCAGCACGTCTTTCTCGAATTCTTTCGAACCCGTGACATCGATGCTGCCGATCAGCGAACGTTCGTCCACGATCACCACCACCACCTTGCCATCGATTTCGATGCGCACGTCTTTGAACAAACCGGTGGCGAACAGGGCGCGCAATGCGGCAGCGCCTTTTTCGTCGGTGTAGGTGTCGCCGATGCGAAACGGCAGCGACGCGAACACCGTGCCGGCGTCGCTGCGCTGCAAGCCTTCAACGCGGATGTCGGTCAGCTTGAACGGCTCCACCGCCCACGCCGGGCTGCTGTGCATGAGCGCTGCCAGCGTGCCCGCGACCAACACTGTCGCAAGCGATGCTGGCAGCCTGAAGCGGGCGAAAAAAGGTGCCACGGTGGTCGACTCGCAAGACGCGAGCGGGCCAGCCAGAAGACCCACCAGAGGACACACCAGATGACGCCAGACGAGACACACCAGCCGACGCAAAAAACGCATGAAGCACATAAGGGGAGAGATCAGTTCGAGCCCAACAAGCGGGCCACATCGTTGAAGAGAGCAACGGACATCAGCATCAGCATGACGACCACGCCCCCGCGCTGCAGGCGTTCGAGCCAGGGTGGTGGGACTGGCCGCCCCGTCACCGCTTCGAAAAGATGGTACATGAGGTGTCCACCGTCGAGCATCGGCAACGGAAGCAGGTTGAACACACCCAAACTCACGCTGATGCCGGCCAAAAAACCGAGGTAGTAAACGAAGCCCACACGTACCGACTGGCCCGCGTAATCGGCGATGGTGATCGGGCCGGTGAGGTTTTTCAACGCCGCTTCGCCGGTCAAAATTTTGCCGAACATCGTGAGCGAAAACCACGACGTGTCCCAGGTCCGCGTGACCGCCTTGATCAACCCGTCCGCCCAGTCGTACTGCACGTTCACCAACTCGGGCGGCGCGCCGATCATCGCTTTGACGCGACCGATGCGCAGCGCTTGCTGCACCTCTATGGCAGGCCTGACCGTCAACTCGACAGTTTGCCCAGAGCGTGCGACCAGCCACCGCTGTATCGGCGTTTCTGCGCCGCTGCTGCCGTCACTCGATGCTGCCGCCACCGCATTCGCACTCGCGCGGATGGTGGCCCGCAAGGTTGCCGCATCGAGCATGGCCACGCCGTCGACCGACAACACGCGGTCGCCTGTCAACACACCTGCCGCAGCCGCCGCACCGCCGGGTTGGATGTCACCCATCACCGGCTCGCTGTAGATCTCGCCGTAGCCCACGCGGCGCAGCAACGACGCATCGACTTCGCGGTTTTCCAGCTGCGCCAGTTCGATCGCCACCTGGCGTTCATGCTGCCCACGCCCATCGCTCAAACGCAGGTGCAAGGTACCCGCACGCAAGACGGCTTGTGCGTTGTTCCAAACCAGGTCGTTGATGGAACGCACCTCGGTCCACTCGACGCCGTCGGCCGATGCGGCTTGCACCAGATCGCCCGAGCGCATGCCGGCACGCTCGGCCAGGCTGCCGGCCACCGGCGTGCCGAGCAGCGCACGCGGCTCATCGATGCCGATCCAGAAAGTGCAGGCGAACAAAAGTATCGCCAGCAGCAGGTTCGCCATCGGCCCGGCGACAACGATGGCCGAGCGTTGCCACAGCGATTTCGCGTTGAACGCGCGGCCGCGTTCGGCCGCGTCCACCGGCGCTTCGCGCTCATCGAGCATGCGCACATAGCCGCCCAATGGCACCGCGGCCAGCACGAACTCGGTGCTGTCGGGGGTGGCCTGTCGGCGCCACAGCACGGGTCCGAAACCGATCGAATACCGCAGCACCTTGACGCCGCACGCCACCGCTACCCGGTAGTGGCCGTACTCATGCACCGCGATCAGCACACCCAACGTCAGCAAGAACGCCAGCACGGTGGTGATCATGCCGACAAGCGCCCCACCTGCTCGGCTGCACAGCGCCGCACGCGGGCATCGAGCGCGATCAAACCGTCGATCGAACGGCATTCGTCTGCCGCGGGCGCTACCGCTTCCAGCGTGGCAGCGTTGACATGGTGGATGTGATCGAAACGGATGATGCCGGCCAGAAACGCGGCCACCGCCGCTTCATTGGCCGCGTTCAACACGGCCGCGCTGCCCTCGGGCCCACGCAGGGTTTCCCATGCCAGCTGCAACGCCGGGTAGCGCTGCAGATCGGGGGGCTCGAAGGTGAGTGCCGACAGGGTGGGAAAGTCGAGCAGACCCGCACCCGACACCATGCGCTCGGGAAACGACAGCCCGTAGGCAATCGGCACGCGCATATCGGGCGTGCCCATTTGGGCGAGCACCGAGTGGTCGCGGCACACCACCATCGAATGCACGATGCTTTGCGGATGGATGACGACCTTGATTTGTTCCGGCGTCAAATCGAACAACCAACGGGCTTCGATAACTTCGAGCGCCTTGTTCATCATGGTGGCCGAATCGACCGAGATCTTGCGGCCCATGACCCAGTTCGGGTGCGCACACGCTTCGTCCGGCGTGACCTGCGCCAGTGTGGCCAGCGCACGGGTGCGAAACGGTCCGCCCGATGCCGTCAAGATGATGTGGTCGATGCGCGCAGCCCACGCCGCACGGTCTTCCGGCAGACATTGAAAAATAGCCGAGTGCTCGCTGTCGATCGGCAGCAGCTGCGCACCCCCGTCACGCACGGCCGACATGAACAGCGCACCGCCCACCACCAGCGCTTCCTTGTTAGCCAGCAGCAGCCGCTTGCCAGCGCGCGCGGCCGCCACACACGGCGGCAAACCGGCAGCGCCGACTATGGCCGCCATCACCGCATCGACCTCAGGGTGCGCTGCCACATCGCACAGCGCCTGCGCACCCACCAGCACCGCAGTGCGGCTGCCTGCCGCACGCAACCGGGCTTGCAGCCCGGCGGCTACATCGGCTGCGGGGAGCACCGCAAACTGTGGCGACCAGGCCAGGCACTGCGCCAGCAAATCGTCCACACGATGGTGCGCAGTCAGCGCAAAAACTTCGAACCGATCCGGGTGGCGCGACAACACATCGAGCGTGCTGGTGCCGACCGAGCCGGTCGACCCGAGAATGCTGATGCGCATGCGGCGTTTGGGTTGCGTCATGTCGTTCGGCTCTCTCAGTTCATGCAAGTCGGCGGATAGGGATCAGGTCGAACCCAACGCCAACGCCAACGGCAACACCGGCAGCAACGCATCGATGCGGTCGAGCACGCCGCCATGGCCAGGCAGCAGGCGGCCGCTGTCTTTGGCACCCGCGTGTCGCTTGACCAGCGACTCGAACAGGTCGCCCACCACACCCATCGCCACCAAAAACACGCACCCCAGCAACACGCCCAGCAAGCCGCGCTGCGCGTACATCTGCGAGAACAGGCTGGGTGAATCGACGGTCCACGCGCGGTCAGCCCACAACCACACGGTGGCCAGCAGCAACACGCCCAGCATGCCGCTCCAGACACCTTCCCAGCTTTTGCCGGGGCTGATGCCAACGGCCAGCTTGCGGCGGCCGAAGGCGCGGCCACCGAAGTAGGCGGCGATGTCGGCGACCCAGACGAGACTGAACACCGACAAAATGAAATTCACGCCGCGTGTGCGGGCACTGGCCAGCGCCAACCACGCCAACCACAGCGCCAGCAGACCGAGCGGCCAGCGCAACGCCTGCGGCAATCGACCCCATCCCGCAGGGCCCACTTTCAACGCCCACGCTCCACCCAACACCCACCCTGCCATCGCGGCCCACCATGCAACCGACGGCGCAGACCGCGGCCAGTCAGCCCACAGCGCCAATGCGCAGGCGCCGCCCAATAGCGCGCCGCAGGCGATTGACATTAAAGACCCGGCACCGTTGAGCTGCATCCACTCGCCACCGGCTGCGGCAATAAAAATCAAGGTGAGTACGGCAAACGGCCACGGTGTCGATGCGAACAACGCAGGCAACCACATGGCCAGCAAAACGATCGCGGTGATGACCCGTTGCACGAGCATGTTCAGCGCACCTGCGGCAAATCGGCAGCAGCGGCTGCGGCTGCGGCAGGCACCACTGCAACCTCAACCGCCGCCGCCACGCCACCCACCACCGGTTCTTGCAGCGCGCCGAAACGGCGGTCACGGCGCGCGTAGTCGGCCAGCGCCGCATCGAGCTCGGCCTCGCCGAATTCGGGCCACAAGCAGTCTGAAAAACACAATTCGGAATAAGCCGCCTGCCACAGCAAGAAGTTGCTGATACGGACCTCGCCACCCGTGCGTATGAACAGGTCGGGATCGGGTGCGTGGCTGAGCGCGAGGTAGCTGCTGAGCCGCGCCTCATCGAGCTGATCGGCGGTCAAGCCTTCACGCATGGCGCGCTGGCAAGCTTGCAGCACGTCCCACCGGCCGCCGTAGTTGAACGCCACCGACAAGGTGATGCGGGTGTTGTCTTTGGTGCTGTGTTCGGCATGGTCCCAGGCCTCGCGAACGTGCGCTGCGATGGCGGTGCGGTCGCCCACGATGCGCACCCGCACGCCGTGTTTGGACATCACGCTCAGGTACTTGGAAACTGCCAGCAGTACCAACGACATCAAGCCCGACACCTCGTCGTTCGGCCGCTTCCAGTTTTCAGACGAAAACGCGAACACCGTCAGAAATTCAACCCCGCGATCGGCACACGCCAACACCGTGTTGACCAGCGTGTCGACGCCTTGCTTGTGGCCGAGAAACCGTGGCTTGAAGCGGCTCTTGGCCCAGCGGCCATTGCCATCCATCACGATCGCGATGTGGCGCGGCACGTTCGGCGTTTTTGGCAGGGCACTCACCGAGCTGGACACCTCAATGCGGCGCGACCGGCGCCGTCACCACCGCGGTCATACCGCCAACACCTCGGCCTCTTTGGCCGCCACCAAACGGTCTATTTCAGCGATGGTTCGGTCGGTGAATTTTTGAACTTCGTCTAGCGAACGCCGCTCATCGTCCTCGGAAATCTCTTTGTCTTTGAGCAAACGCTTTGCGTGGTCGTTGGCGTCACGGCGCTGATTGCGCACTGCAATGCGGGCGTCCTCACCGGCGTTGCGCACGACTTTGGTCAGATCGCGGCGGCGCTCCTCGGTCAGCGCGGGCATCGGCACGCGCAGCAAGTCGCCTTGCGCTGCCGGGTTCAGGCCGAGGTCACTTTCGCGGATGGCTTTCTCGATCTTCGCTGCCATGCCTTTTTCCCATGGCTGGACGCTGATGGTGCGCGCGTCGAGCAGCGTCACCGCGGCGACCTGGCTGAGTGGCACCGGCGAGCCGTAGTAGTCGACCTGTATCTGGTCGAGGATGCCGGGGTGCGCACGCCCGGTGCGAATTTTCTGCAGCTCAGATTTGAACGCTTCTACCGAGCGGCCCATTTTCTGTTCCGCATTTTTCTTGATCTCGGCAATGCTCATCGCGGGTTCCTGATGATTACGGATTGACAGATGCGATTCATGGTGCGGTTGACCGCGCGCAGCTCACGGTGCGTTCCATCGCAGGCTGACTCGCCAGCACACCGGGCCCGAGCGTTGCGCCCATGCGCTGCGCTCGTGCGCTAGAGCGAAACACTACACATGCACCAGCGTGCCTTCGTCTTCGCCTTGCACCACGCGCTTCAACGCGCCGGGTTTGAATATGCTGAACACTTTGATCGGCAACTTCTGGTCGCGGCACAACGCGAAGGCGGTCGCGTCGAGCACCTGCAGGTTGCGACTGATCGCCTCGTCGAAGCTGATGTGCGCATAGCGGGTCGCGGTCGGGTCTTTTTTCGGATCGGCCGAATAAACGCCGTCCACCTTGGTGGCCTTCAACACGATCTGTGCGCCGATTTCGGCACCGCGCAATGCGGCTGCGGTGTCGGTCGTGAAAAACGGATTGCCGGTGCCGGCAGCAAAGATCACCACCTTGCCTTCTTCAAGGTATTGCAGTGCCTTCGGTCGCACGTAGGGCTCTACGACCTGGTCAATTGCGATGGCGGACATCACGCGCGCCGTCATGCCTTCTTGGCGCATCGTGTCGGCCAGCGCCAGCGAATTCATCACCGTAGCCAACATGCCCATGTAGTCGGCGGTTGCGCGGTCCATGCCCACGGCACCGCCGGCCACGCCACGAAAAATATTGCCACCGCCGATGACCACCGCGACTTCGCAACCCATCCGAGTTACTTCTTGCACCTCGCGCACCATGCGAACGATGGTGTCGCGGTTGATGCCGTAGGCGTCATCGCCCATCAGGGCTTCGCCAGACAGCTTGAGCAAGATGCGCTTGTAAGCCGCCATAGGGTGTGTTTCCTGAGTTGTGTGGAACCGCTGGCAGTCTAATCCGGGCACTGCGCAGCACCCGCCTGACAGCACATCACCAGCCGCGTTCAGGCACCCTTGGCCGCTGCGACTTGCGCCGCCACCTCCGCTGCAAAGTCGTCGACCTTCTTGTCGATACCTTCGCCCACCACGTACAACACAAAACCTTTGACGGTGGTGTTGGCGGCTTTGAGCATTTGCTCGACCGTTTGCTTGTCGTTCTTGACGAACACCTGGTTGAACAAGCTGACTTCTTTCAAGTACTTTTGCACCGAGCCCTCAATGCGCTTGGTGACGATTTCTGCCGATTGCACCGGCTTGCCTTCGGCCGTGGCTTTGTCCGCATCTTCGGCCGCTTTTTGCGATGCAATCGAGCGCTCTTTGTCGATCAACGAAGACGGCACATCAGATGCCGCCAGCGACACCGGTTTCATCGCCGCGACGTGCATTGCGACATCTTTGGCAGCGGTCTCGTCGCCGACGAACTCCACCACCACACCGATGCGGGTCCCGTGCAGGTAGCTGGCCAACATGCCGCCGTTGGCGTAGCGCCTGAAACGGCGGATTGCGACGTTCTCGCCGATCTTGCCGATCAAGCCTTTGCGCACGTCTTCGAGCGTTGGGCCGAAGCCGTCTTGTTCGTAGGCAAGGGCCGACAACGCAGCCACGTCAGCCGGGTTGTTTTGCGCTACCAGCGTGGCACACGCTTTCGTGAACGCCAGGAAAGAATCGTTCTTCGACACGAAGTCGGTTTCGCAGTTCACCTCCACCAGCGCGCCCAGGTTGCCCGCCACGCTGGTGGCGACGACGCCTTCCGCGGTAATTCGCGACGCCGCTTTGCCGGCCTTGCTGCCCAACTTGACCCGCAGCAATTCTTCTGCGCGTTCGGCATCGCCGCCGGCTTCGGTCAACGCTTTCTTGCATTCCATCATCGGCGCGTCGGTCTTGGCACGCAGCTCGGCCACCATGGTTGCTGTGATTACGGTCATTGCTGTTTCTCCACGAATTGCGGTGTCCCTGACTCGGGAACCTACTGAAAACAAACACTAAAAAAAAGGGGCTGAAGCAGCCCCTTTTTCGATCTCACATCGGTGAGGCGGTCGCTGTGTCAGGCAGCTTCGCTGACTTCAACGAACTCGTCACCTTTGGCAGCCACCGCTTGCACTACCTCGTTACTCGAATTCGCCTTGCCTTCGACGACCGCATCAGCCACCGCGCGGGCGTACAGCGCAACGGCTTTCGCCGAGTCGTCGTTGCCTGGCACGACATAGTCGATACCGAGCGGCGAGTGGTTCGAGTCCACGATGCCGATGATTGGAATACCCAGCTTCTTGGCTTCGGCGATGGCGATCTTGTGGTAACCGACGTCGATCACGAACAACGCGTCCGGCAGGGCGCTCATGTTTTGAATTCCGCCGATGTCTTTTTCGAGCTTGACCAATTCACGCTGGAACATCAGCGCTTCTTTTTTGATCCGGATTTCAGTGCCCGCTTCAATTTGCGCCTGCATGTCTTTCAGGCGTTTGAGTGAGCCTTTGACGGTTTTGAAATTCGTCAACATGCCGCCGAGCCAGCGCTGGTCGACATACGGCATGCCAGCACGTTGGGCTTCCATCGAGATCACCTCGCGCGCCTGGCGCTTGGTGCCCACCATCAGGATCGTGCCGCGCTTGGACGCAAGCTGACGAATGAACTTCAGGGCATCGTTGAAAAGCGGTTGCGTCTTTTCAAGGTTGATGATGTGGATCTTGTTGCGGTGGCCGTAAATATACGGAGCCATTTTCGGATCCCAGAAGCGGGTTTGATGTCCGAAGTGGACGCCGGCTTCAAGCATTTCACGCATGCTGATACTCATAAATTCTCCAAAGGTTAGGTCTTAAAACGAGCTTGAATTACCGACTGCGTGGTTTTGATTCCAAGCGGCGGCAACACCTTTTGCTAGCTGGTTTTGCGGATGGGTTGACTTGCTGGTTGATTGGTGAACGCGTCACTAAGCGCTACCAGATCCACTGCCGAATGATACCAGCGTACGACCGCACGCTGCAGCGGTTTTCATACCCAAGGCCGCAGGCAAACGCTGACAAGGACACGGCGGCCCTCAGAGCTGCGCCAGCGGGGGCGGAGCCTGGGGCCGAATCACATATTGACGCGTCCAAGGTGTCGCTACCGACGCTTGGCTACCTTGGCTGATGGCCCCTTTTTAGCGACCGGCTTCGCAGCGCGCGCCGCGTTGACTCTGGTGCCCGATGGGCTGAATGCCTTGCGCTTGGTAGCCGCTTTGACCGCGCGATCGGCTTCCTTCACGCTGACCAATTCGGCCACCGCGCTCAAATGACGGTCGATTCCGCGCTCACGCTTCACGCGGGCCATGGTGGCTTCCTCTTCGCCGTCGCGCACCATGCGAAAGTCGATCTTGCGGCCATCGAGGTCGACGCGGCTGACCTGCACCCGCACCCGAGAGCCAACCGCGTACCGCACGCCAGTGCGCTCGCCGCGCAGCTCTTGCTTGACCTCATCGAACCGGTAGTACTCGCCGCCTAATTCGGTGATGTGCACCAGCCCTTCGACATACAGCCCGTCGAGCTGCACAAACAACCCAAAACTGGTTGCCGCACTGACGCGACCGCTGTATTCCTCGCCGAGGTGCTCGCGCATGTAGCGGCATTTCAGCCACGCTTCGACATCGCGCGACGCTTCGTCGGCGCGCCGTTCGTTGGCGCTGCAATGCGCGCCGGCAACTTCCCACAGCTCGCCCTCGGCCGTCAGAGTGGCAGGCTTGGCAGGCGCAGCGCGCTTCGATGGCTTTGCAGAGGTGCGCGCAAGCGGCATCGACTCGACCAGCCCCTTGCTGAGCAGGTACTTCTTGCTACCCAAAATCGACTTGATAACCCGGTGCACGAGCAAGTCTGGATAGCGACGTATCGGGCTGGTGAAATGCATGTACGCGTCGTACGCCAAGCCGAAATGCCCGCTGTTGGTGGCGGTGTAGATCGCTTGCTGCATCGAGCGCAACAGCATCGAATGAATTTGCTCGGCGTCGGGCCGGTCTTTGGTGGCCGCGGCGATCAGTTGGTACTCGCGCGGCTTTGGGTCATCGCTGATCGACAGGCCCAGACCCAGCGCACGCAAGTAGTTTTGCAGCAGCGTTTTCTTCTCAGGCGTCGGACCCTCGTGCACCCGGTACAGCGACGCATGCTTGGCACCGGCAATGAAATCAGCCGCACACACATTGGCCGCAAGCATCGATTCTTCGATCAGCTTGTGCGCCTCGTTGCGGGTGCGCGGAATGATCTTTTCAATGCGCCCGTTGTCATCGCAAACAATTTGCGTTTCAGTGGTTTCAAAGTCGATCGCGCCGCGCTTTGCGCGTTCTTTCAACAACGCGCGGTAGACCCCGTTGAGGTTCAATAAATCGTCGACCAGGTCTTTGCGGCGGGCCGCTTCGGCACCGCGCGTGTTGCCCAGGATGGCGGCCACTTCGTTGTAAGTAAAGCGCGCGTGGGAATTGATCACTGCGGGGTAGAACTGGTAAGCAACGATCTCACCCGCAGCCGTAATCAGCATGTCGCAAACCATCGCCAGACGGTCTTCGTTCGGATTCAACGAACACAGGCCGTTCGACAGTTTTTCCGGCAGCATCGGGATCACGCGGCGCGGGAAATAAACCGAAGTAGCGCGCTCATAGGCGTCGCAATCGAGCGGCTCACCTGGCATCACGTAGTGGCCCACGTCGGCGATGGCGACCAGCAAACGCCAGCCAGATGCCTCATCGTGGTGGGCGGCGTTTTTGCCCGTACCTTTGCCGGCACCCTTGCCCACGCCCTTGCCGACTCCAGTGCGCTCCACGGCCGGCTCGCAGTACACCGCATCGTCGAAGTCGCGTGCATCTTCACCGTCGATGGTCACCAACGGCACATCGGTCAGGTCGATGCGATGTTTGCGGTCCGCCACGCGAAGCTTGTCCGGCAAGCTGGCCGCCTGCGCCTGCGTTGCAGGCGAAAAGCAGTGCGGCACTTCGTACTTTCGCACCGCAATTTCGATTTCCATGCCCGGGTCGTCTATGTCGCCCAGCACTTCGGTGACCCGTCCCACCGGCTGCGAATACATCGATGGAAGTTCGGTCAACTCGATGGCCACCACCTGCCCGGCCGTTGCGTTGGCGATGCCGTTTTTTGGAATCAGGATGTCTTGGCCGTAGCGCTTGTCTTCGGGTGCAACCAACCAGACCCCGCTCTCGTGCAGCAAACGGCCAATGATGGGTGCCTTTTTGCGCTCGGTGATTTCCAGCACCCGACCTTCAGCTCGTCCTTTGCGGTCCAGGCGAACGATGCGTGCCTTGACGCGATCGCGGTGCAGCACGGCCCGCATTTCCTGTTGCGACAAATAAAGGTCGGGCTGTTGGTCGTCGCGTACGACAAAACCGTGTCCGTCGCGGTGGCCTTGCACGGTGCCGACGACCTCGCTCAACAGGTCGATGTCAGCGGCCGCCGCAGTGGGTTTCAATGGTTTGTCGATGATAAGATCTCAGGCTTTCTGAAATGCCCAGGTGGCGGAATTGGTAGACGCACTAGTTTCAGGTACTAGCGGGTAACTCCGTGGAGGTTCGAGTCCTCTCCTGGGCACCAAATATAACGAAGCCAGCTGATGCTGGCTTCGCTGTTTCCGGCACCCCTTTTGTGCGGTCGAAACATTTTTCAGCGTCGAAATTTCGCGCATCAAATGGCAAACTTTCGCGCCAGACCTTCCGGCCGCAGACCGTCGTACTCTTCAAACGGCTGATGTATCCACGGACTGGTTGGCAGCATTTCGACGTAGTAGTCAGGCACGCACGACGACCCGCCCTTCGTCCAGATCACAGCCGAGCGCAAATCGGTGATCGACGGCATGCTTTTGAGTCGGTCGACCACCGCACACAACGTCACGCCCGAATCCGCCAGGTCATCGACCAGCAACACCCGACCACCCAATTCGCCTTGTGGCAGCGTGATGTAGGTCGCCAAATCAAGTCGGCCTTGCAAGGTGCCTTCACCTGCGCGGTACGAACTGGTGGACATGATGCCCAGCGGCTTGTCGAACACCCGCGACAACACGTCACCCGGACGCATGCCACCGCGGGCCAAACACAAAATCTGATCGAACTCCCAGCCTGATGCGTGGATCTTCAGCGCCAGGCGCTCGATGAGCATGTGGTATTCGCCCCAGGACACATACAGATGTTTGCCATCGTCAGTCAGCATGCCAACTCCAGGGTGTGGCGTGTGAGGCCGATTCGCGAGGTGCTCATCGCCGCTGGTACGGATGGCGCAACAAGATGGTGTGGTCGCGATCCGGGCCGGTGGAGACCATGTCGATAGGCGCGCCGATGACCGCTTGTACGCGTTCTAAATAGCGGCGCGCATTCAGCGGTAACGCATCCCACTGCGTGACGCCCGCGGTGGTTTCGGTCCAGCCAGGAAACACGTCGTAGATCGGCTCGCACGACGTGATGTCGTCGGCATCGAGTGGCAGGATATCGATGCGCCGCCCGTGCAGTCGGTAGCCCACACAGACTTTGATTTCGTCGAGCCCGTCGAGTACGTCGAGCTTGGTCAAACACAGCCCCGACACGCCGTTGATGATGATGGAGCGCTTCAATGCGGCTGCGTCGAGCCAGCCGCAGCGCCGCGGTCTGCCGGTCACCGTGCCGCGCTCTTGTCCCACGGTCGATAGATGGTGGCCAACAGTGCCGGCCACATCCATCGGCAGTTCGGTTGGAAATGGCCCGCTGCCCACGCGCGTGGTGTAAGCCTTCGTGATGCCGAGGATGTAATGCAACAAATCTGGCCCGACACCCGCCCCTGCTGAGGCGTTGCCAGCCACGCAATTGCTGGAGGTCACGTACGGGTAGGTGCCATGGTCGATATCCAACAGCGTGCCCTGCGCGCCTTCGAACAGCAAATTGGCGCCAGCGCGGTGGGCTGCGTGCAGTTGGTATCCGACGTCGGCCATCATGGGTTTGATAGCTTCGGCCAAGGTCATTGCCGAGTCGAAGATCGGTTGGAACTCGAGTGGCTTTGCGTTCAGGTAGCCCGCCAGGGCAAAGTTGTGCAGCGTCACCAGTTCACGCAGTTTTTCGGCGAAACGCGCGGGGTGTTTGAGGTCTTGCACCCGCAGCGCGCGACGTGCCACTTTGTCTTCGTACGCTGGCCCAATGCCTTTGCCGGTGGTGCCGATCTTGCCCACGCCACTGGTTTCGCGCAGTGCCTCGCGGGCTTTGTCGACTTCGACGTGGAACGGCAAGATCAGCGGGCACGACTCACTGAGGAACAAGCGTGACCGCACGTCCAACCCCATCGCTTCGAGCCGCGAAATCTCCAGCATCAAATGGGCTGGATCGACGACCACGCCATTGCCTATGTAGCACGCCACACCATCTCGCATGATCCCTGACGGAATCAACTGCAGCGCAGTTTTCACGCCTTTGATGACCAGCGTGTGGCCTGCGTTGTGGCCGCCCTGGAAACGCACTACGCCTTGCGCGTGGTCGGTCAACCAGTCGACCACCTTGCCTTTGCCTTCGTCACCCCACTGGGTGCCGATAACCACCACGTTGCGACCAGGAACACCCGCCTCAATCTCACGCATGATGTAGCAATCCAGATGAAAAAAGGCCTTCGGAGGCGATTGGTGTCACAGTGATTGAACCGCCCAGTTTGATCCGGATAAAACCAGCTCCCGGTCGCATTCGAAACCCTGTCCTTCGAGTTCGTGTCCCGGCAGCAAACACACCACCGTGTCGCCCTGCTGACGCAGCTGCCGAACCGCAGCGCGCAACGCCGGATCTTCCGACCACGGCGCACGAATTACCGGCGTGGGAGAACGCACCGGCAGCCGCTCGGCGAGCTCCTTCAAGTCGATCACACTGAAACCGACCGCGGGGCGACTGCGCCCAAACACCGCACCCACTTCGTCGTACCTGCCACCACGCAACAGCGCATCGCTGGAGCCTCGTGCGTAGACAGCAAATCGCGCACCGCTGTAGTACGCATAGCCACCCACATCGGCCAAGTCGTAACCAACGTTGACTTCGGGGTAGGCGTCGCGTACGTGGCGAGCCAATCGCCGTAAATCACCAATAGCAGCCGCGATCATCGGGTGGTTCGGCAGCGTGGCCTCAGCGCGCACCAGTACGTCATCACCGCCGTATAAACCCAGCAACTCGTTCAACGCCGCACGAACCTGGGTTGTCAAACCAGCCGACAACACATCGACCAGCGCGCGGTCTTTCGCCGCCAGGGCGTCTACCAATGCGCCGGTGCGTGTCGCATCGACAGACGCACTGGCCAACAGACCACGCACGATGCGCGCGTCGCTCATGTCGAGTGTTGGTGATCGCAAACCCACTGCGCTGGCGCAATCGAGCGCCAGATCGATCACTTCCAGGTCGGCCTCCAGGCCAGCGTGTCCAAAAATCTCGGCACCAAATTGCAACGGTTCACGGGTGCCATGCAACCCGGATGGCAAGGTATGGAGCAACGGGCCGCAATAGCAAAGTCGCGTCACGCCGTCTCGATTCAGCAGGTGCGCATCGATGCGTGCGACCTGAGGCGTGCTGTCGGCACGCATACCTACGGTGCGGCCACTGAGCTGGTCCACCAACTTGAAGGTCAATAAATCAAGCTCGCGACCGGTGCCACTCAACAGCGATTCAAGGTGTTCCAGCAGCGGGGGAATGACCAGCTCGTAGCCATAAACGCCGGCCACGTCGAGCAACTTGCGACGCATGCGTTCAACTTGTTGGGCCTGCGCCGGGAGAACGTCGGCGATGTGCTCTGGCAGCAGCCATGCAGACATCATGTGGAAATCACCCGCCTGTTAAAACCAAGATTGTAGGCGGGCGATACAGCCGGCCGAGACGTTCAACCAGCGAAGAAAGCAACGACCAACGCACCGATGACCACCGCCACCAGGCCGACGAATCGAAGTTGACCGTCAGACAACTGGGCCGCTTTCTGGACCGCGGCTCGCCACCGCTGCGGGCTCAAACTGGGAAGCAAACCTTCAACGACTAGCACCAAACCCAGTGCCGACATGGCGACGCTCCATCCGTCGAGTGACTCCATCACTTGGCGGGCGAGTTACCTCGCATGGCTTTGAAAAATTCGCTCGTCGGATCGAGCACCATGACGTCGGTTTTGCTGCGAAAGCTGGTGCGATACGCCTCCAGGCTGCGATAAAACTGCGCAAACTGGGGATCGCGGCCGAACGACTCAGCGTACAGCGCCGACGCCTTCGCGTCGCCCTCACCGCGCAGTTTTTGCGCATCTCGGTAGGCCTCTGCCACGATGACTTCGCGCTGACGGTCCGCATCGGCGCGAATTTTTTCGCCCTCTGCGGCACCGGTAGAGCGCAGCTCGTTGGCGACCCGCTTGCGCTCGGATTCCATACGCCGGTAGATCGAGTCGGTAATGCTCGACGCGAAATCGACGCGCTTGATGCGTACATCAACGATCTCGATACCGAACGACTTTGCTTCTTCGGTGAGGCGTGCGCGCACGCCTTGCATCACACGCTCACGGTCTGTCGCGAGCATGGCCTGCACGGTGCGCTTGGTCACTTCTTCGTTGAATGCGGCTTGAACGATTGGGCTGAGCCGGGTTTCGAGGTCTCGCATCACCACGCCGTTGTTGCGAATGAACTGGCGCGCATCGACAACGCGCCATTTCACCAACCAGTCGATTACCAAACTCTTCTTTTCGGCAGTGAAGATTGGACGGGTTTCCGGGCTGTCCAGAGTTTGCGTGCGCCGGTCGAGAAACACCACGTTTTGAAATGGTGGCGGCAACTTGAACTTCAGACCCGGTTCGGTGACGACTTCTTTGATCTCACCGAGGGCGTAGATCACGGCAAACTGCCGTTGGTCAACGATGAACAGCGTTGAGAACGCCACCATCAGTGCAATCAACGCACCGCCTGCATACAACGCTATGCGACTCATGTTTTGGCTTCCGTAGGTAATTCAGCGAACTTCGCGGTCGCGGCCGCGTTGTCCTTCGCGCGATCGGGCATCGGGTACTGCTGCCGGGGCAGCCGCCGGTGGTGGGGTTGCGGTGCCCTCCGCCGCCGCACCAGCCGCCGAGCCAGGCACCGTCGCGGCCGCAACTTGCTGCATCAACTTGTCAAGTGGCAGATACAGCAAGTTGGAGTTGCTGCGGCTGTCTACCAGTACTTTGCTGACGCTCGAATACACCTGCTGCATCGCATCGATATACATGCGGTCTCGGGTGACCGCGGGGGCTTTTTGGTACTCGACCAACACGCTCGAAAAACGTTGCGCGTCACCTTCGGCCTTGGCGACGATCGTGGCTTTGTAGCCTTCCGCTTCTTCGCGCAACCGCGCGGCTGAGCCTTGTGCTTTGGGGATCACGTCATTGGCATACGCCTGGCCTTCGTTCTTGGTTCGCTCGCGGTCAGCGCCGGCCTTGAAGGCGTCGTCGAAGGCTGCCTGCACCTGCTCCGGGGCCTGCACGTTTTGCACGTTGACGTTGACGATCAACACGCCCGTTTTCAAACGGTCTATTTGGGTTTGTATAGATTTCACCAACTCACTGGCAATCGCGTCGCGCTGCTCATAGAGCACCGAATCCATCGTGCTTTTGCCAACGATCTCGCGCACTGCGGACTCCGCCGCCTGCACCACCGCATCGTCCGGGTTGCGGTTCTCAAACAGATAGGCCCGGGAATCCTTTAACCGGTACTGCACCGTAAAACGTATGTCGACGATGTTTTCGTCCTGGGTCAACATGGACGAGTCACGCAGACCCGTGGTTTGCACCACCGCGTTCCGCCCCACTTCGGTCGAGCGCAATTGGGTCACCGCCACGGTTTCGTGCCCTTGAAACGGGTACGGCAAGCGCCATTGCAAACCAGCATCGGAGGTGTGGCTGTACTTGCCAAACGATGTCACCACCGCCTGAAAACCTTCTTGCACGATGAAGATGCCACTGCCCAGCCAGAGCAGCACTGCCACACCGGCAATCAGGCCAAGCCCGATACCGGCACTTTTCATGTCGGGTTGGAAATTGCCGCCATCACCCGGGTTCGGCGGACGCGACGCACCGCCTTTGCCGCCGAACATGCCGGTCAGTTTTTTATTGAAATCGCGCCACAACTCGTCCAGGTCGGGCGGGCCATCGCCTTTGGCTAAGAAAGGATCGGACGAATCCCCTTGCGCCGAGCCCGACGCCCGCCGCACCCGCAGCTGTGTTGCGACACCGGACAACAACGCAGTCAGCAGTGCGCTGCCGCTGCGTGCACATTCACGCCACCGCGACGGGGTGCGGGCTGAAGCTTCAGAGGGTCTGCTGATATTCATACAAAAGAGGTGAAGTTCCAGTGGGTTTTACAGGGCTCTGCGAATTCGGGGCGATGTCGTTCGCCGTGGATGGGGGTGCCGGCGCGTCGGCGTGCGCGGTGCTGTCGGTCCGCCGCACCGCGGCAGCCATTTGGGCGATGAGTCGTCGCAAAGCGTCGAGGCCGAGTCCTCCGGCAGCACTTATAAACACCCGATCGACCCGACGGCCGTCGTCGAGCACGACCGCGTCGACGACCGCTCGTGGCTCCTGGTGCGTTTCGAGCAGATCGGTTTTGTTGAACACCAAGAGCTGTGGCACGTCGGCCGCGCCTATGCTGGCGAGCACCTTGTCTACCTCGGCCATCTGCTCGGCACGGTGGGGGCTGGCAGCATCGACGATGTGCAACAGCAAGTCCGCTTGCGCGGCCTCTTGCAGCGTGGCTTCAAACGCTTCCACCAGTTTGTGCGGCAGATCTCTAATGAAGCCTACCGTGTCTGACAGCGACACGTTGCGCCCGGCTTCTTCGAGGTACAGCTGACGCGTGGTGGTGTCCAACGTGGCGAACAACTGGTCAGCCGCATAGACGCGCGCCTTCACCAACGCATTGAACAGCGTCGATTTACCCGCGTTGGTGTACCCAACCAACGAGACGCGAAACGTTTCGCTGCGTTCGCGGGAGCGTCGTTGGGTGTTGCGCTGGCGTTTAACCTTCTCGAGTCGGTCTTTAACCGACTTGATGCGCTCGCCGATCATCCGTTTGTCGAGCTCGATTTGCGCTTCACCGGGACCGCCGCGGTTACCAATGCCGCCACGTTGCCGTTCGAGGTGGCTCCAGCGGCGAACCAGTCGTGTCGACAAATATTGCAGGCGCGCCAGCTCGACCTGCAGCTTGCCTTCGTGGCTCTGTGCGCGGTCCGCAAAAATTTCAAGAATCAACATGGTGCGGTCTGCTACCGCGACGCCCAAGTGGCGCTCCAGATTTCGCTGCTGCGCTGCCCCGAGCGCTTGATCGAACAGCACCACCTCAGCCTGGTGCATTTGAACCAACGCCTTGATTTCGTCGGCTTTGCCAGTGCCGATGAACAGCGCCGGGTCCGGTGCTTTGCGGCGCGCAATCACGCGCGCCACCGCGATGTCGCCGGCCGATTCGGCCAGCAGCGCCAGTTCGTCCAGGGTGTCGTCAAACGCGGGGCAACGTCCGATGGCGACCCCCACCAACACGGCACGTGCTGGCTCATTGGACGCGGTGGGATGCGAGTCTGAATTCAAGGCGTGTGCGGCAACAGCGGGTCAGCGCAGCTCAAGTGGATTCAGGAATGTCAGCCGCGCTGAAGTTCACTGCGCGCCCCGGAACCACCGTCGAAATCGCGTGCTTGTAGACCATTTGCGTCACGGTGTTGCGCAGCAGCACGACGTACTGGTCGAACGATTCGATGTGGCCTTGCAGCTTGATGCCGTTGACCAGATAAATAGACACCGGAACATGCTCTTTGCGCAGCAAATTCAGAAACGGGTCTTGCAGAAGTTGGCCTTTGTTGCTCACGATATCCTCCGTGTTGAGCGATGTTTGAATAAACAATAACACACGGGTCTGCGCCGTTATCGGCTGCAAAACAATGGCCTCAGCCCTTCCCGTCAAACGGATTTTTGCCAGACCGCATTTCTATTTTCAGTGGCGTGCCGGTCAGCTTGAAGTGGTCGCGAATGCGGCCTTCCAGGAACCGTTTGTAGGCATCGGTCACATGCTCCAGCGAGTTGCCGTGCACCACCACGATCGGCGGATTCAAGCCACCCTGGTGGGCATAACGCAACTTGGGCCGGAACATGCCAGCGCGCTTCGGCGCCTGGTGTTCCACTGCCTCCAGCAGCAAGCGGGTCAACACCGGCGTGGGCATCTTGCGCATGGCCGACGCGTGCGCGTTGCCAATCGCTGACCACACCGGTGCCAGGCCCTGGCGTTTGGTCGCCGAGATATTCATCACCGGCGCGAATTTAAGAAACGCCAGGCGTTGCTCGATCGAGCGCTGCAGCAACTGCTTTTGATAGTCGTCAACCGCATCCCACTTGTTGACGGCCAGCACCACCGCCCGACCGCTCTCCAAGATGTAGCCGGCGATGTGTGCATCTTGGTCGCTCACGCCCTGGGTCGCATCAAGTAGCAGCAGCACGACGTGTGCGTCGGCAATTGCTTGCAGGGTTTTGATGACCGAGAACTTTTCAATGGCCTCGAAGACTTTACCTTTGCGGCGCAAACCAGCGGTATCGATCAGCTCGAACAGCTGGCCGTTGCGCTCAAACGGTACGGTGATCGCATCGCGGGTGGTGCCGGGCATATCGAACGCGACCAAGCGCTCCTCGCCCAGCCAGGTGTTGATGAGAGTGGACTTGCCGACATTCGGCCGGCCCGCCACCGCCAGTCGGATCGGCGCGTTTTCGTCGGCTTCGTCGGCGTCGTCCTCGGCAAACTCGAACGCTGCCAACGCGACCTCGGTGAGGCTGCGTATGCCTTGCCCATGGGCCGATGACACCGCATGCGGCTCGCCCATGCCCAACTCGAAAAACTCGCCTAGCAACGGCGACTCGACCATGCCTTCGGCTTTGTTGGCCGCCAGCACCACGGTTTTGCCGACGGTGCGCAGGTAGCGAGCGATGTCGTGGTCTTGCGCTGACAGACCGGCGCGAATGTCCACCACGAAGATCACAGCATCGGCTTCGGCGACCGCCTGACGGGTTTGCTTCGCCATCTCTTTGACGATGCCGCTGTCGCAGGTCGGCTCGAAACCACCCGTGTCGACGACGATAAATTCGCGGTCGCCGATGCGGCCGTCGCCGTAGTGGCGGTCGCGGGTCAGCCCTGCAAAGTCTGCAACGATCGCGTCGCGGGTTTTTGTCATGCGGTTGAACAACGTCGACTTGCCGACGTTGGGTCGCCCGACGATGGCGATGACTGGTTTCATCGTCGCCACACCGCAGGCATCCAGCCCTGCGTCATTCGGCGCGCAGTGCGAACAAGCCGCCGTTGCGTGTGACTACCAATACCGTGTTGCCCGCGGTCACCGGCGCTGCCGCGATCGGCGTGCCGTCGGTTGGCAGCCTGAGCTGGGCCGCACCGGTGTCGGCCGACAAAAAATGCAACTGCCCTTCGACATCACCGAACACCACGGTAGCACCCAAACTGAACGGCGTAGACAGCTCGTGGTACAGCAACGCATCACTGGCCCAGGCGATTTCGCCAGAGGCCAACGCCCACGCGGTGATGCGGTCGGAGGCGTCGGCTGCATAGACGTTTTTCTCATCGGCAGCGACGCCCTGCCGGCCACCCACGGGCTTGGTCCACAGCAAGCTGCCACGTTCCGCATTGACGCAAGCCACTGCGGCCTGGAAGGCGCGCGCACACACCAAATCACCGACGCGTGCGGGCGGGCCGACCAAATCGGCCAACCGTTCGACTTCGTTGGACCCGCGCGGCGACGCCAACGCCACATCCCAACGCACCGCGCCGGTCGATGGGTCCAAGCCCGCGAGCCGCGGCCCCTGGCCGACCAGCAAGGTGTCTTTGAATGCTGCTGCCACGCCCGTTTGCGACAGCGTCAATGCATCACCGCCGCGTTGCACTGTCCACAGTAACGACCCGTTTTGCGCATCGAAGGCGGTGACGCTGCGGTCGATGCCGACAACGAACACGCGTTCGCCGGCAACCAGCGGCGCGGTAACCACGCGGGTGGTCATCGATTGACGCCACAACACCCGCCCCGCTTCGAGCGCGACCACCCGGCCATCGCGTGTGACCACCGCGGCCACGCGGCCGTCGCTGCCCACACCCGCACTCAGCGCCGCGCCCGCAGTGCCACGCCATAACTCGCGACCACTGGCAGCATCCAGCGCCAACACCGTGCCGTTCGAGTTCGCCACGGTGAAGGTGCTGCCGTTGACTGCCACCGACAGCGGAAACATCACCTCCGACGTGCGTGCGCTCCACACCACCTTGCCAGCTATTTGTGCCTTCAACGGCAGCAGCGGCTTCGGTTTGGGCTTGTCGACTTTGAACGCGCAGGCCGATAGAGCAAGCGCCAGCGCGAGCGGCGTTGCCAGCCGCACTGCGCGCTGCACTACGCGCTGCGTGACCAGCACGGCGCCTGCGCGCAAACGACCGCGCCGCATCACTTGCCAGCTCCGCCGCTGGCGGCTGCGGCCGGCGCTGTCGTTGCGCCCTCAATTGCGCCCGCGGTGGCGGTGGTGGTAGCGGTGGCGCTGGCGGCTGCCACCACCGGGGCCGCGCCCAACGCGGTGAGCTTGGCTTCGATCAACCGGCGGTACTCGACCTTCGGGTCCATGGTTTGCCATGCCTTGCTGTACGCGGCTGTTGCGTCGTCGGCCTTGCCTTGCGCGAACAGCACATCGCCGCGGCGATCGGCGACCAGCGCTTCAAAGCCAGTTGCGGTGGCCGCATCCAGTTGCTTGATGGCGTCGTCGTACTTCTTCTCATCCATCAATGAGCCGGCCAAGCGCAGCCTGGCGATGGTTTGGTATTCCGTTTCGGTGGCCTGGCTTGCAACCCACGCCAGCGTGGTTTGGGCTGCGGCGACCTGGCCCTTTTCAGCTTGCACTTTGGCGGCCAGCAACCCGCCCTGCTGCGCAAATGCGGTGTTGGCGTAGCGCTCTTTCAAATCGGTGAACACGCGATTGGCCTTGTCAGCGTCGCCGGCTTGCGCGGCGCGGTCCAACTCATCAAACATCGCACCGGCTTTGGCCGACTGATCGCGCTGCCGCCAGGTCCACACGTTCCACGCCGCAAAACTGCCCAGCACCGCAATCAGCACCCAAGTAATGAGATTGCCGTAGCGCTTCCAGAAATGCTTGAAGTCGTCGAGCTGTTCTTGTTCTTGGAGGTCGAGAGGCGTAGCCATGCGTCAGATCGGTTGAACGTGCGTTGCAAAAAAATTCAGCGGCTGGGAGGCCCCGAAGCGAGCGGCGGATTATGCGTTGCGCAACTCGGTGGCCCAGTCGTTGACCTCGGCCATGGCGAAGGTTCGTTGCGGCGCTTGCGCATCCCGCAGCGGTTTGACCGCGACCATGCCGTGCGCGACTTCGTCGTCGCCAAAAATCAACGCAAAGCGCGCGCCGCTGGCATCGGCCCGTTTGAACTGGGCCTTCATGCTGCCCAAGCCGTCACGACCCGCCGCGTGCATCACCACGACCAGGCCCAACCCGCGCAGGGCATCGACCGTGCGCAAGGCCAATGGCATGGACGATGGCGATGGAACCACTGCGTACACATCGGGCGCGCAAGGCGGAGCCTCGACACCGGCTTCTTGCAGCAACAGCAGCAAGCGCTCGATGCCGAGGCCCCAGCCTACGGCCGGAGCGGGCTTGCCGCCCAACTGTTCGATCAGCGTGTCGTAACGACCACCGCCGCACACCGTGCCCTGTGAGCCGAGTCGTTCAGTGACCCACTCGAACACCGTGAGGTTGTAGTAATCCATGCCGCGCACCAGCCGCGGATTGATGCGGTACGCAAGGCCGGCCGCCTCAAGCGACGCCCGAACCGCGTTGAAGTGGGCCAGCGAATCAGGACCCAAAAAAGACATCAGCTGCGGTGCCGCCTCTACCACCGCTTGCAACGCCGGATTTTTGGTGTCGAGGATGCGCAACGGGTTGCTGTGCAGCCGGCGCTTCGAGTCGTCGTCGAGCAGGTCGGTATGGCGTTCGAAGTACGCCACCAACGCGTCGCGGTGGGCACCACGCTCGGCGGGCTGACCCAAGCTGTTGATCTCCAGATGCAGATCGCGCCCCTCGACCAGACCCAGCTCGCGCCACAACATGCGGCACATCAAGATCAACTCGGCATCGACATCGGGGCCGGCAAAGCCCAGCGCCTCAGCCCCCACTTGGTGGAACTGCCGGTAGCGGCCTTTTTGCGGCCGCTCGTGGCGAAACATCGGGCCGATGTAGTAGAGCCGCTTGCCACCGTCACGCAAAAACGAATGTTCATTCATCGCGCGCACGACGCCGGCGGTGTTTTCCGGGCGCAGCGTGAGGCGGTCGCCATTCATCGCATCCTCGAACGAATACATCTCTTTTTCAACGATGTCGGTGACCTCGCCCAGTCCGCGCACAAACAGCGCCGTGGGCTCGACGATCGGTGTGCGCACACCGACGTATCCATGGCGGGCCATCAGCGAGCGCACGCGGGCCTCCAACCAATCCCAGCTCGCCGACTCGGGCGGCAAGATGTCGTTCATGCCTTTGACGGCTCGGAGGATGTCGGTCATGACGGATTCGCTGCGTAAGGTGTCGGTATGGGTTGTTCAGCGCCTTGCCCGTTCGGGAAAGGCTTGCAAAGCCGGCGGCAGCAAGAGGGCCGACCCACACCCGGTTGCTTCGCGAACTTGCGGCTGCGCTCGCCTGGCGGGCGCAGAAGTTACACGGTGGTGGTGGCGGTAATGGCGGTGGTGGTCGAAGCCGCCGCGCCGTAGCGCTTGTCGATGTACTGCTCCACCAGTGCGTGGAACTCTGCGGCGATGTGCTCACCGCGCAGCGTCAATACCTTTTGCCCATCGATGAAAACCGGCGCTGCCGGTGTTTCGCCGGTGCCAGGCAGGCTGATGCCGATATCGGCGTGCTTGCTTTCGCCGGGCCCGTTGACGATGCAGCCCATCACCGCCACCTTCATTTTTTCAACGCCCGGATAGCGCGCTCGCCACACCGGCATTTGCGCACGCAGGTGGTCATCAATTTGTTTGGCCAGCACCTGGAAGGTGGTGCTGGTGGTGCGCCCGCAGCCGGGGCATGCGGTCACGCTCGGGTTGAACGACCGCAAACCCAGCGACTGCAATATTTCCAGCGCGATCAACACTTCCTGGGTGCGCGCCTCGCCTGGCTGCGGCGTCAGCGACACCCGAATCGTGTTGCCGATGCCTTCTTGCAACAACAGCGCCAGCGCCGTGGCCGACGCCACCGTGCCTTTGGTGCCCATGCCGGCTTCGGTCAAGCCCAGGTGCAACGCGTAATCGCAACGCTGCGCCAGCGCGCGGTACACGCTGACCAAATCTTGCACGCCGGACATCTTGCAAGACAAGATGATTTGGTCGCCGTTCAGCCCCAGGGCTTCAGCACGCCGGGCTGACGAAATGGCCGAGGTAATCAGCGCGCGATACATGATTTGTTGCGGCTCGTGCGGCGTGCTCAGGCGGGCGTTGTCGTCCATCATTTGGGCCAGCAGTTCTTGATCGAGGCTGCCCCAGTTGACGCCTATGCGCACGGCCTTGTCGTGCCTGGCCGCGATCTCGATCATTTGTGCGAACTGGCGGTCGCCCTTGTCGCCTTTACCCACATTGCCCGGGTTGATGCGGTACTTGGACAAGGCTTCGGCGCAGGCCGGGTGGTCGGCGAGCAGCCGGTGGCCGTTGTAATGAAAGTCACCGACCAACGGCACATCGATGCCCATGCGGTCCAGCTGATCGCGGATGTGTGGAACGGCCGCGGCCGCCTCGGGCGTGTTGACGGTGATGCGTACCAACTCGGAGCCCGCCACCGCGAGCTCTTTGACCTGGATCGCGGTGCCGATGACATCGACCGTATCGGTGTTGGTCATCGACTGCACGCGCACATGGGCCGCACCGCCGATGGTGACCACCCTAGACCCCCAGCGCACCTGGGCTTGGCGCGTAAGGCGGGTGGCAGGTCGCGCGGGTTCGATGAAATCCAGCAGCGCTTCAGCGGCCGCTGCGTTGGGGTGACCCGCGTTGCGATGGTCGGCCATGGTGCCCGCCTACTTCAGCTCGAGGCGCGCAACGTTGCCGCGCGTCGATGGCGTCAAGTCGACCGCCGCGCCGCGCAACGCCACCGTCACGCCCGCCGCATTGCCCAGCTTGAGCTTGAACGGCATCGCACCGTTGAGCACCACGGTTTCACCGCGCTGCAACATTCGCGACACCAACACCTGCGACTTCGCGTCCACCACCTCGACCCACGACTCTTCGGTCGCCTTGACCTGCAGCGGGCCGACAGCCACGCCCGACGCTGCCGCCTCGACGATCGCGATCGTGTCGGGTGTCGAGTGAACGGTTTCGACCGACGCGGGGGTGGCGTTGAGCGCGGCAGCGGGTGTGGCACCCGACGTGGCGTCGGCGCCCGGCGCTTGCGCAGGCACGGCGAACGCGCTTGGTGCGTTGGTGAGCACCAATTCAGGCAGCGGCGCTGTCGCGCCAGACGCCGCCAAATCAGCCGGCATCAGATCGATGGGCAGCGCCTCGGGTGGCGCGACTGCAGCTGCCACAGTGGCGCTGGCGCTGGCGGCTTGCTCTGCGTTCGCCGCCACGCTCGATGGCACTTCGGCAACCGTGGTCGAGGCAGGCGCTGCGGCAATGGCGCTTTGCAGTGACGCCACCCAGCGCGCGGGCATGAAGTAAAGGCCGGCGGCTGCCAAAACAATCAGCACCGGTGCCCACAACGCAGGCGAACCCCAGACCGAAAACTCACTGCTTTCTTTACGTCGGCCGGGCTTGTCGCGAAACGGTTTGTTGATACCTTCGCTGCCACCTTCGAGCCGGTAACCCGACGCCTGTGGCAGCGCCGCCAACACCGGCACGGGATCGATCTTCAGGCTGCGGCACACGGTTTGCGCCAACGCCCGCGCAAAGGTTGCATCAGGCAATTCAGCAATCCGATCGGCCTCCAGCAATTCAAGCTTGCGCTGCGACACCTTGATCGACGCTGCCAACGCGGCAATGTGCAAGCCTTGCGCTTGCCGCGCTTCGCGCAACATCGTGCCTGCGGTGGCGGCGGCCGGCGCTGCGTCAACAGCCAAAACGTCATCACTCATTGCAATTGCCCACGCAAATTACTCATTGAATCGTCCTTCTGCCAGCGACACAGCTTCCGGCGATTGCGGGAACCGGTTGCGCAGCTGCTTGCCGAATTCCTCCACCCCCTGCGCGTTGCCCAATTTGTTTTCAATCCGGGCGGCCAGCCACAGGGTTTGCGCGTTCACCACATCGACGTTTGAATTTGCCCGCCGAACATAAAAGCGCGCGCGTTCGAAATCTCCGGTACGCAGCAACACTTCGCTCAAGTTGACGGCGATAGCCGGATTGGCGGGCTCGAGCGCATAGGCCTTGCTCAAAGTGCGTTCAGCCGCTGGCAGCTTGCCGCTGCGGGCCTGGCACACGCCCTGGGTCAGCATGGTGCGCGCACTGTCTTGGTAGCGCGGCACATTCAAGGCCTGACTGAACCAGTTTTCGGCCTCGGCGAAACGCGATTGCTGACACAGATGCCAGCCGTAGTTCTGCATCGAATCCGCATCGCGCGGATCGATTTGCAAGGCCTGCCGGAAGCTGTCTTCGGCCAGCCGCTGGTCGCCCAATCCGCCGTAAATCAAGCCGCGCAAATTGAACGCGGCAGCCACGTTCGCATCGGCAGCAATTGATTGTTTGACTTCGTCCAGCGCGGTGGTCAGTTGTCCCCGCCCGTAGTACGCCGCGGCCAATTCCAGCCGCACCCGCGCGCGCTTGGCCGCCTCAGGTTCATCGGACGCGGTGACGCGGTCCTTGCCTTCGTTGCCGAAACTGGCGTTGCTTTCCGTGCTGGCACCCAATGTTGGCGCGCCCGGTGGGCGGGCAGCGCAACCTGCCAGCAGCCACACTGCAGCGCACAGTGCCGCGGCCATGCGCACCAGCGTGCGCGGCATGCATGGCGGGTGGATAAAAATCTTCATGCGGCTGGCCCTGGGTTGATCGGTGCTGCAGTCACGCACAGCGCACGGCTGCTTATCGCAGCGATGGGAATTGACGCCCGCGCCGCACGCCGCTGTTCGGCACCGGTACGGTCTTGCACCGTACCGGCCAGCTGGCCACACGCCGCATCGATGTCGTCGCCGCGTGTTTTGCGAATCGTTGCCACGTAGCCGGCGTCTTGCAGCACGCGGGCAAACGCTTTCACGCGTTCGCGCGGACTGCACAGCAATCCGGACGCAGGGAACGGGTTGAACGGAATCAGGTTGAATTTGCATGGCAGCGGTGCCGCGCCGACGTGCTCCCCGGGCGTTGCCGCCATCGCGCCTTGCACCAGGTCAATCAGCTGCGCGGCATGTGCTGCGCTGTCGTTGACGCCGTCCAACATGCAGTACTCGAACGTAATGAAGTCGCGCGGCGCGGCGTCGAGGTAACGACCACACGCAGCGAGCAACTCGACCAGTGGGTATTTTTTGTTCAACGGCACCAGGTCATCACGCAGCCCATCGGTGGGCGCATGCAGCGACACCGCCAACGCCACCGGGCAGTCGTCGCGCAACCGGTCGATCATGGGCACCACGCCCGACGTCGACACCGTGACACGGCGTCGCGACAAACCGTAGGCGTGATCGTCCAGCATCACGCGCAGCGCAGGCACCAATGCCGCATAGTTTTGCAGCGGTTCGCCCATACCCATCATCACTACGTTGGTGATGGCCCGCGTGCCTTCGGGCAACTGCAGGCGGCTGCGCAGGTGGTGTTCGGCAAACCACAACTGGCCGACGATTTCGGCGGTGCTGAGATTGCGGCTGAAGCCTTGGTGACCGGTGGAACAAAACCGACAGCCCACCGCACATCCGGCTTGCGACGAAATGCACAGCGTGCCGCGGTCGTCTTCGGGAATGAAAACGGTTTCAATCGCGTCGTTGCCGCCCACATCGAACAGCCATTTGATGGTGCCGTCCGCCGACGCCTGCTCGCTGAGCAGCCGAGGCACGCGCACTTCGGCGGCGTTGGCGATTTTTTCGCGCAGCGACTTCGCCAGATCGGACATCTGCGCGAAATCAGCTGCACCGCGCTGGTGTATCCAGCGAAACAGTTGCGTAGCGCGAAAGCGTTTTTCGCCCAGCTGTTCGCAGTACGCCGCCAGTCCGGCCAGATCGAAATCGAGCAGATTGACAGCGGCCATGGATCGCTCAGCGGCCGTAGACCTGCGCGCCGGGGAAGAAGAACGCGATCTCGATCGCCGCGGTGTCGGCAGCATCTGAGCCGTGCACTGCGTTGGCATCGATGCTGTCGGCAAAGTCAGCGCGAATGGTGCCTTTGTCGGCCTTCTTCGGATCGGTGGCACCCATCAAATCGCGGTGTTTTGCCACCGCGTTCTCGCCTTCGAGTGCCTGGATCATCACCGGACCAGAGATCATGAAATCGACCAGGTCTTTGAAGAAAGGACGTGCTTTGTGCACGCCGTAAAACGCCTCGGCTTCGCCACGTGACAAGTGCGCCATGCGCGCCGCAATCACCTTCAGACCAGCGCCTTCAAACCGGGTGTAGATCTGGCCGATCACGTTTTTGGCGACGGCGTCGGGTTTGATGATGGACAGTGTGCGTTCGATAGCCATGGCATGAATTCCTGCGGTGAGATGCTGCGGTGAGCGGGTTCAACAAAGCCTTTGATTCTACTGGTGGCCCACCCGTCGATCAGCGTCCCCGCCGGCCACCGCCGGCATTGCCGCCGCCGCCAAATCCACCTCCACCACCACCGCCGCCACCCCCTCCGCCACCGTAATTTCCGCCACGATTGCCGCCGCGACCGCCACCATTACCGCCGCCATTGCCGCCACCGCCACCGCCACCACCCTGACCACCGCCACCGCGCGAATTTTTGCGGTGAAAAGCCTCGCCGCCGATGTAGCCGACCGAGGTTTGCATGGGGTCTGGCTCACGCGGACCGCCTGTTTTCTTCGCTGCCACCGGTGCGCTGCCGCCAGCCCCGAAGCCGCCGCCGCCGCTGCGAAAGCCACGCCCTCCGGCAGGGCTGCGCGGGTTTTGCACAAACCGTTTGTCGAACGTTTGCTCCAGCGGATTCGGGATGCGCGACGGGTCGAAGTCGTCGTCGAGATCGTCGTTGCGCGGCACCCGTTCCACCTCGACGCGTTCAGCCCGTGGGGCTGCCGATTCGCCTTGCGGTGGGCGCGGGCCGCGGTCCTCGCGCGGTGGCCGTTCACGATCTGGCACGCCGGGTCGCGGACCGCGATCTGGACGGTCGGTGCGGCGCTCGGCCGACTGCGGCTTGTCGCGCCCACGCGGTTGTGCGCGCTGAGGCGCGTTGTCGCGCCCCTGGCCTCGCGGTTCGCGCGCATCGCGTGGCTCGCGTGGCGCACCCTCGGTCTCGCCACCAGCAAGGCGGCGTATGGCCTGCACATCGCCGTCTTCCAAATCAACCCACACCCCGCGCTTGAGCCCGCGCGGCAGCACCACGCAGCCGTACCGTATGCGAATGAGCCGGCTGACAGTCAGGTCGACCGCGCCGAACAGCTTGCGGACTTCGCGGTTGCGCCCTTCGGTAATCACCACCCGGTACCAATGATTCAAGCCCTCGCCGCCGCCGTTTTCAATCGACCGGAAGCTGGCCGTTTGGCCTTCGATGGCAACGCCTTCGAGCAGCATCGCTTTTGATTCCTGGTCCAGCGTGCCCAGCACGCGCACCGCATATTCGCGCTCGACGCCGAACCGCGGGTGCATCAACCGATTGGCCAAGTCACCGGAGTTGGTGAACAGCAGCAAACCTTCGGTGTTGATGTCGAGGCGGCCCACCGATTGCCACTTGCCCTGCGGCAACCGCGGCAACCTGCGGAACACGGTGGGGCGGTGCTCCGGGTCGTCGTTGGTGACCACCTCGCCGGTCGGCTTGTGGTACGCAATGATGCGTGGCGGTGGCGCAATGATGCGCACCCGAACCGGCTTGCCGTTGACCCGAACTTGGTCACCAAACGAGATGCGCTGGCCGGTGTGCGCCAGTTGACCGTTCACCTCGACAAAGCCGTCGATGATGGCCTGCTCCATGTCGCGGCGCGAGCCGATGCCCGACTGCGCCAACACCTTGTGCAACTTCGGCGCTTCGGGTTCGGGGCGCAGCACGCGCTTGGCGGGCGCGGCCGCTGCGGCTGCGGTTGCGGCGTCTGCCACCGGTTCTTCCACATCGAATTCGCCTGACAGCACCTGCGCAAACACTTCACCCACGTCGGCCGGCTCCACCGCAGGTGCGGCAACTGCGCCGGTCGGCTTGCCATCCGTGTCACTGTCACTGTCACTGTCACTGTCACTGTCACTGTCCCTGTCCCTGTCCCTGTCACTGTCCATATCGACAGCGCCGTTGTCGTCGGCGTCGCTGTCACCGTCGGCGTAATCACCACCGAAGCTGGCCGTATCAGCCGCGCCTGCGCTGCTGCGTCCATCCGCGTTGTCGCCCGTGGTTGTTTGCCCATCACTGCGCGGTCCGCGCCGCCGCTGGCGGCGACCGGCGCGCTGCGGGTCCGCGGAAATCTGCCCATCGGCAACATCGCCGGCGGGCGCGTCGGCAGCCGCCTCTGTCGATGGCTCGGTCGCCAGCTGCGGCGCGGCGGTGTCGCCCGCCGCTGCCACGCTGGCCCGGGTGCGGCGCGGTTTCACGGCCGCCGCATCGTCGTCGGCTGGTATCGCGTGGTTCGAATCTGCCGCTGCGGTCGACTCAGACCCGTCAACCCACTCACTGGCTGCATCGACCGGCACCGCAACGTCGCCCACCTTGACTGCTCGCTTGCGCCGCGCCGGCTTGACCGTGGCGTCGGTGGCTGCGTCGTTCGCGGTGGCCGGGACGGCGTGGTGGTCACTGTCGTTGCCGGTATCCGCAGGTTGGTCAGGATTCACGTTCATTCAGGGGTTCCATGGCTGCGGCGCTTGCCGCGGTATCGGGTGAAATTCAAAATCGGTTTCGGTGCCAGTTTCAGTTTCAGTTTTTGTCTCGGCTTCGACATCCACCTCAAACTCGCTCGGCTGGTCAGGGTCGACGAACTGCAGCGGCAATGTGGCATCACGCTGCGCACCGAGCGACAGCACGTCGTTGGGCAGCGGCGGAAGCTGCTCCAGGCTCGCCAGCCCCAAATCGTCGAGAAACTGTTTCGTCGTCGCCAGCAGCGCCGGGCGGCCGGGAGACTCGCGGTATCCAATCGCTTCGATCCAGCCGCGGTCTTCGAGCTGCTTGATGATTTGGCTGGCTACCGTCACGCCCCGAATGTCTTCGATGTCGCCGCGCGTTACCGGCTGGCGGTGCACGATGATGGCCAGCGTCTCCATCACTGCGCGCGAATATTTCGGCGGTTTCTCCGGATGCAGCCGATCTAAATATTCGCGCATTTCGGGTCGACTTTGAAAGCGCCACCCGGTCGCTACCGAGACCAACTCCACGCCCTGCCCGTCCCAATCGCGGGTCAATTCGTCAAGCAAGCCGCGCGTGGTGTCGGCGTCTATCGCGTCTGCAAACAGCGCGCGCAACTCGCGCATGGCAAGTGGTTCTCGCGCGCAAATCAGCGCGGTTTGAAGGACGCGCTTTGCATCCTGTGTGTCCATGTTGTAGCAGCAGTTCTCGACCAGCACACGCCGGTGGATGATGGAAGTTTCTTGGCTGTCCGCCGACTCGGATCAACATCCCGCATTGGGAACGGTGTTGCGAGGCGACGTACTGTTTGGCCGTGTCGGGCATCGCGCCATTTGCTTCGCTGCGGTGCCGATTGCGTCTGCGACCTGTCTGAAGGCTGGCGAATCCGGTCGATCCGCACCGACGCTTCCAGACGCACTGCAGTGTACCGGACTGTATTTGGCTCAGGTTGCGGCGAAAACCCGCTGCCATACCGTGTGGAAATCAGCCGGCGGCGGGGTGTCGAACCGCAACGGCTGCCCGCTGATCGGGTGATCGAACCCGAGCTGCGTCGCATGCAATGCCTGCCGCGACAACCCGAAGCCCGCCCGCCCGCCGTAGGTGGCGTCGCCCAACAACGGGTGGCCCACAGAGGCGAGGTGAACGCGGATCTGGTGGGTGCGACCGGTGTGCAGCGTGCAACGCACCGCGGTCAACGGGGCACCGCCATCCGGATCGGAAACAGGATCGGCGTGACGATGGGCATCGGCAGCTGGGTCGCCGAGCCACACCGCCAGGCGCTCGACATCGGTACGTGCGGTGCGCCCGAAGGGCACCACCGCCATGCGCACACGTGAGCGTGGGTCACGCCCAATCGGAGCTTCGATGCGCAGGGTCGGGTGGGCAAGGCGGCCATGACAAATCGCTAAATAAATGCGGTGCACGTCACGTGCGGCGATCTGTCGCGACAGCGCAGTAACCGCTTGCAGTGTTTTGCCGACCACCATCAAACCAGAGGTGTCTTTGTCGAGCCGATGCACGATCCCGGCCCGCGGCAAGGTCGCGGCCGCCGCGTGGTGCGCCAGCAGCCCGTTGAGCAAGGTGCCAGACCAGTTGCCCGCCGCCGGATGCACGACCCAGCCAGCGGGCTTGTCGACCACGATCAAGTGGTCGTCCTCGAACACGATCGGCAGCGCCATCGCTTCGGGTCGAAACGCCCGGCACTCTTGGGTGGGCACCAGATCAATCGACACCAGCTGGCCCGCTTGCACCTTGCGTGAAGTCGATGTTTGCGCGCAGCCGTTCAAGTGCACATGCCCGGCTTCGACCAGCGTTTGCAAGTGATTGCGCGAGAACTCGGCGGCCATCGACACCAAGAATTTGTCGAGCCGCTGGCCATGGAACGGCATGGGAACGGCCCGCTGCCGCCGCTCGACAGCGTCGACACCGCCCGCCACTGCGACGCCCGCAGTGATGTCGATGTCGTCCTCGCCTCCATCGGCACTGTCCTCAGTGCGTGCCTCCTCGCTTCGGTCCGCTTTTGCGTCGGCGTTTGCGTGCTCGCACAAACGCTGGCGTGCCGTAACCCTTGCTGGGTCCAACGCAGCCGCCGACCCGTTTTCAAGCGGCAGCGCGGGCGTGGGCTTCGGGGGGGCAAACGTATACTGGTTTTTCATATTTCTCCGACGGATTCCGACCGCGGTCGGGCTAGCAAACATGCACCTCCAGCGCCACCCAATCCACTCGACCGCCCGCGCCGCCACCTTGTTTGCGGCGTCTGTCGTCATCGCCGGGACGCTGTTCGGTTGCAGCACAACGGTGAAGGACCCCACCGCAGATTGGACGCCAGAAAAATTGTATGCAGAGGCCCGCGACGAGCAGTCGGCTGGCAACTTCGAAAAAGCAACCAAAATGTATGAGCAGCTCGAGGGCCGCGGTGCCGGCACATTGCTGGCACAGCAGGCGCAAATCGAGCGGGCTTATTTGTTGTACAAAAAAGGCGAGAAAGCGCAAGCGCTGTCGACACTGGATCGCTTCATCAAGCTGCATCCGACCAGCCCGGCGATCGACTACGCGCTGTACCTGCAAGGGCTGATCAACTTCAACGACAACCTGGGCTTCCTCGGTAATCTGTCGCGACAAGATTTGTCCGAGCGTGACCAGCAAGCGTCGCGCGATGCGTACCAGTCATTCAAGCAAGTGGTTGAGCAATACCCGCAGTCGCGCTATGCGGGCGAGGCAACCGATCGCATGAACTACATCGTCAATACCTTGGCGGCGTACGAGGTGCACGTGGCGCGCTATTACTTTCGCCGGGGTGCGTATGTGGCCGCGGCCAACCGCGCCCAGCAAACCATCGAAGAGTTTCAGCAATCGCCCTCCACCGAAGAAGCACTGTCGATCTTGGCGCGCAGCTACGACAAGCTGGGGCTGGAACAACTGCGTGACGATGCCGAGCGCGTGTTGCGGAAAAACTATCCGAAAAGCGAGTTGTTGACCGGCGAAGGCGTGACCTCGAAAACGAAGCCCTGGTGGCAACCGTGGTAAGCCCGAGCGGCTGCGGTGCCTGCGCCCCTGCCCTTACCCGTTTGTGCATCCGCGCACACACGCCGCCGCTTCAGTGATCCGCCGCCAGCGCACGCAACCAATCGACCGCTTCGGTTTCGGTTGCCAACTGCGCCATGTCGGGCAACGCCGCCCGCAAGCGCTTGCCGTAGCCCACCGACAGCATGCGGGGGTCGCACACCACCAGCAAACCACGGTCGGTCTCGCTGCGTATCAGGCGTCCTGCGCCTTGCTTTAACGACACCGCTGTTTCGGCGATGAAGTAGTCGGTGAAGGCGTTGCGGCCTTCGCTTTCCAGCCGCTTCACACGCGCTTCGACCAGCGGGTCGTTCGGTGGCGGAAACGGCAGCTTGTCGATCAACACGCATTGCAGCGCATCGCCTGTCACGTCTATGCCTTCCCAGAATGTTTGCGACCCCACCAACACCGAGCGCGGTTGCGCCAGAAACAACTGCATCAGCTGGCGCTTGGGTTGCTGGCCCTGAATCAGCACGGCGATGTCATCGCCGGCCGATTCGAAATCAGCACGCAGCCGCTCACCGATGAGCTGCAGCGCGCGCAGGGTGGTGGTCAGCACAAAGGTGCGCCCACCCAGCGCACGCGCGCACACCGCCGCAAGTTGCGCCACCGCCATGGGATGGCCGGGCTCGTTGGGTTTGGGAAAAATCGACGGCACGTACAGCCGTGCATGCGCCGCATAGTCGAACGGGCTGCCGACGCGCAGCGTGTTCGCGTCGGTTAACCCGGCAGGCTCGGTGAACCACGACAGCCGGTCGTCGTCACCCAAGGTGGCCGAGGTGAAGATCCAGGCTTTGGGCGACAACGCCATTTGCTCACGCAGCGCATCGCGTATGTCGAGCGGCGACTCGACCAATCGGCACTGGTGCGTCGTGATGTCGACCCAGCGCACCTGACCTGGTTTCGCTGGCTCGGCAAAGCGCAGCGTCAGCTCATGCAAGTGCAGCATGCGATCGGCCAGCTTCACGAAGTCGGGCGACAACTCGCACACCGTATCGAGCGACGCGTGGGCAGCGGCACACGCAGCGCCGATTTGCGTGAGCGCTGCGGCGAATTCGACCCGCCCCGCGCGTTCTTCCCACCGCAGCTTCATCGAACCGCGCACCGCCTGCGGTGCCGTACCGACGCAGGCCAGTCGCAGCTCACGCGCAGCGCGATCACAGGCCGACGCCAATTCCTGCCACGCCACCAGCCCACGCGCTTGCTGCAAACCGACGCCCAACATGTCGCGTGCGGCATCGATGAGCTGGCCGCTGGACAGCGCAACGCCGAGAAACGCCACACCGGCTTCAGCCAATTGGTGCGCCTCGTCAAACACGGCTACTTCAACGCTCGGCAGCAACTCGGCCACGCCGGTTTCGCGCAACGCCATATCGGCGAAAAACAAATGGTGGTTGACCACCACCAGATCGGCCGCCATCGCATCGCGGCGCGCCTTCATCACGTGGCAGCCGCGGTAGTCCGGGCATTCGCTGCCCAGGCAGTTTTCACGGGTCGAGGTGACCAGCGGGATCGCGCTGCTGCGCTCATCCAGGCCGTCGATTTCAGCCAGATCGCCGGTTGCCGTGGCGCGTGACCAGAGCTCTATTTTTGCCAGCGCGCGCGCGGCCCACGGGTCGCTGGGGTCGACCACCTGGCGCGCCAGGCCCATGCGGTGAGTACACAAATAACTGGCGCGACCTTTCAGCAACGCAACCGTGACGGGCAGCTGCAACGCGTCACGCAGACGCGGCAGATCGCGCAAAAACAATTGGTCTTGCAGGCTTTTGGTCGCGGTGCTGATCAGCGCGCGCGCGCCCGACAACAACGTCGGCACCAGGTACGCAAACGTTTTGCCTACACCGGTGCCGGCTTCGGCAACCAAGGTGCTGCGTTGATCGATCGCCGCGGCCACTTCGACCGCCATGCGCAGCTGCACTTCGCGTTCGGTGTAATTCGCATCGGCGCGGGCCAGGCTGCCCGCATCGGAAAACGCGTGCAGCACCGCCGCATGCAGCGGGCTCATCGCGCGCACTTGGTTAACCAGCCGCCACTGCGCAGGCAGCTCATGCCGGCTGCGGTGGTTCGAGCTCGGCTTCGATGCGCGAGATTTGGTCTTTCAATGCCAACCGGCGCTTTTTCAACCGCCGCAGCGCCAGGTCGTCGTCGTCTGGCTGCCGGCCGGTGGCCTGGTCGATCAGGCTGTCGAGGTCGCCGTGCTCGATGCGCAGCTCGATAAGCCGCCTGGAAAGTGAATGCAGATTGGTGTTCATGGAGAGCGCGCCGAGAACTCTTCACGGGGTTCAATCAGAAGCGCAGATTATAGTTTTCGGCATGACTACGACCCCGCGCAGCTATCGGCTGTTGGCCGCCACCGGCATCCACCGCGGTGACCGCGCCTACCAACAAGATCAAGTGCAAATCATCGCGCACGCACGGGCTTCGGGCTGCGCATTGGGCGTGTTGGCTGACGGCATGGGCGGCAAAAGCGGCGGTCGCAAAGCCGCTGACCAGGTGCTGCTGACCGCCCAACAACTGTTTGAACGCTACGCGCCGACGCGCGACGACCCGGCAGACATGCTCAAGCAACTGGTGCTCGAAGCGCACCTGATGATCAAGCTGACAGCGATCACTGCGGAAGAAGAGCCGCACAGCACCGCCGCCGCTTTTTTGCTCAGCCCGTCCCGGCAGTGCGACATCATTCATGCGGGTGATTCGCGGGTCTACTTTTTTCGCGGTGCCGAGATGGTCAGCCGCACCAGCGACCACTCATTCGTGCAACGCCTGGTCAACGAAGGCCAGCTCACCGAAGAAGAGGCGAACAGCCACCCGCAATCGAATTTGCTGACCGGCTGCCTGGGCACCGCACAAGACCCGCCGCTGACGCTGACGCGCATCGATCGCATGGAAGCCGGCGACAGCGTGATGGCCTGCAGTGACGGCCTGTGGCACTACTTCACGCCACGCGAGATAGGCGCCATCGTGCACGCGCTACCGGCCCGCGAAGCCAGCGAAATGCTGATCGACAAAGCGCGCCAGCGGGCCCGCGGCGGTGGCGACAACCTGTCGCTCGCACTCGTTCGAATCGAAGGCCTGGATACCGACACCCGCGCCGCCGAGTTGACGCGCTAAGCGACGCCACCCATTCTGCGACGCGCGGCCCGGCCGCACTGAACGCTGCGTCCGGGCCGCGGCAGGTACGGTCGGCAGGACCGGTGCGGTGCTGCGAAAACATCGGCTGCGCTGCGGGGTACTGGCAACCGCGCGGTGGGTGACAAGAGGGTTCGTTGAGCCGTTCGCCCTGAGCCCGAACCGGTCGGGCAGTGAAGCGAACCGTATTGCGGTGGGTGATTCGACTGCCTGCGCGGTTTACTTCGCATTCGGCAACGGCGCCGCCGGATGCTTTTTTGCATCTTGCTCGGCATTCCTGCGCAACACCCGCTCGCGGTGTTGCACCGCCTCTGACTCTCGATCGGCCGCGCCGTTTGCAGCGTGCGAACGGGGTGCCGGCGTCAGCCGTTTCGGCGCGCGCCGTGGCGACGTGGTGGCGTCAGCGTCGGGCGGCGCGGCAGGGGTGCGGGCAGCCGCCGCTGACGGTGCGTCGCCCGAGTCTGCCGCTGGCGCGTTGGGCCGGATGGTCGGATGGATTCCAGGCTGCAGCAGCGGTGTGGACGGGGCAGCACCGTGCGGCTTAGCCTCACGCTCGGCCGGCGGCAGCTGCGCAGCGTTCACCGACAAAGCGGCTTCCGATGCCGCCGCAGATTTAATGCGTACCCGGTCGGTACGTTCAGCTGCACGTTGCTTGCGGCGCACCTCGCCGATGACGATCAGCTCGCGGCGCAGCGGCTCGACCACCCCACGGTGGTGGCGTCGGGCGTCGATGACGCACGGCGTCACCGCAAATCGCTCGCGGCATTCGATTTGCTGTTGCACCAATGCGGCATCGGCCTGGGCAATGGCTTCGTTGATGCGGCTTGTCTCGCCGGTGTCGGCGGCCCAGGCCACCGGCACCAGCCAGACATTGCAAAAAACAAACCACCAGCGCGCGACGCCACTGCAGCAAATTGGCGTGAATTTCAATCGCCCCATGTCAACCTGCCCGCGTGGGCAGCCTCGGCTAGGTGTGGTGTGCTCCGGCATCGGGTCGCGCTGCCACACCAACGGTTTCAAGTAAGTGCGGTATCGACATCACGGCGCGCCAGCGACAAATATTCGCTCGATCGCATTTCATGCAACCGCGACACCGTGCGCGGGAACTCATGGGCCAGCGGCCCTTCGGTGTAAAGCTCCTCGGCGATCACCTCAGCCGACAACACCAATTTAACCCGCCGGTCGTACAGCACATCGACCAACCAGGTGAAGCGTCGCGCTTCCGATGCCAGCCGAGGCGGCATGCGCACCACGCCCGACACCAGTACCGTGTGGAACTGCGTCGCCAGTTCAAGGTAATCATTTTGCGAGCGCGGGCCGCCGCACAGCGCTTGAAAGTCGAACCACACCACGCCGCCAGCGCGCCGGCGCGCTTTGATCACGCGGTGCTCGATGTGCAGCACCGGGTCTTCGTCTTTTGATTCCGCAAGCCGATCGAACGCTGCGCTCATTGCCGCATCGGCCGCCGCGCCCAACGGGGTTTGATAGAGCGCCACCTGTTCGAGTGTGAGACGCCGGTAGTCGGTGCCGTGGTCCACGTTGACGACTTGCAACTTGGCTTTCAGCAACTCGATCGCCGGCAAGATGCGCTCTCGGTGCAAACCGTTCGGGTACAGCCCATCGGGGTGAAAGTTCGACGTGGTCACGATGCTGACCCGGTTGTCGAACAGCGACTCGAGCAGCCGGTACAGGATCATCGCGTCGGTGATGTCGGCGACATGAAACTCATCGAAGCAAATCAGCCGAAAGCGGCGCGACATGCGCAGTCCCAGCACCTGCAGCGGGTTCACCGTGCCGTGCAGGTCGGCCAGTTCACGGTGCACTTCGCGCATGAATTCGTGGAAATGAAAACGTGCCTTGCGCTCGATCGGCACTGCATTGAAAAAGCAATCCATCAAAAAGCTTTTGCCGCGCCCGACGCCGCCGTACATATAAACACCGCGCGGAATGTCGGGCCGTATCAACAACTTCGTCAGCGCATTGCGACGCCGCGATTTGTAGTCGACCCATTCACGCTCACAACGCTCCAACGCGTCGATCGCGCCGAGCTGCGCTGCGTCGGCGTGGTAGCCGCGCTCAGCCAACGTGCGTTCATAAACCTGGCGAACAGACACCGTGTTTCAGTCGCGGACGGATGGGCTTATCAGAGGTCGACCAGCCGCCGCTACGCGCTGCGGGCCGTCGGTCGAATCAAAAATTCAAGGTGCGTTTATCAACCGCCAACGCCGCTTCCTTGGTCGCCTCGCTCAACGACGGATGCGCATGGCAAATGCGCGCGATGTCTTCGGCGCTGGCCTTGAACTCCATCGCGACCACCGCTTCGGCAATCAACTCCGACGCGAATGGGCCGACGATGTGGACGCCCAAAATCTCGTCGGTCTTGGCATCGGCGAGCATCTTGACCATGCCGGTGGTGTCGCCCATCGCGCGCGCACGGCCGTTCGCCAAAAACGGAAAGCTGCCCGCTTTGTAGGCGCGGCCTTCGGCTTTGAGTTGTTCTTCAGTTTGACCGACCCACGCGATTTCCGGCGCGGTGTAGATCACCCACGGCACGGTGTTGAAGTTCACGTGCGGGTGTTGGCCTGCAATGCGCTCAGCTACCGCCACACCTTCTTCTTCGGCCTTGTGCGCGAGCATCGGGCCGCGCACCACATCCCCCACCGCCCACACATTCGCCAAGTTGGTTTTGCAGTGGTCGTCTACCGTGATCATGCCGCGCTCATCGAGCTGCAGCCCCACGGCTTCGGCGTTCAAACCAATGGTGTTGGCGGTGCGGCCGATGGAGATGATGAGCTTGTCGACTTCGAGCTTGACGGCCTCGCCCTTGGCGTTCGCGTAGGCCACCGTCACGCCCGATTTGGCGTTGGTGATCTTGTCGATCTTCACGCCCATCTCGAACTTCAACCCCTGCTTGACGAATGCCTTGTGCGCCTCTTTGGCGATCTGCTGATCGACCGCGCCCAAAAACGTAGGCAAACCTTCGAGCACCGTGACCTCACTGCCCAAGCGGCGCCACACCGAACCCATCTCGAGCCCGATCACACCCGCACCGACCACGCCCAAACGCTTGGGCACCGCGCCCAAGCGCAACGCACCGTCGTTCGACAAGATGTTGTCTTCGTCGAACGGCGCGCCAGGCAGCGCGCGCGCGTTCGAGCCGGTCGCCAGGATGATGTGCTTGCCCTCGATCACTTCGTCGGCCGCACCCGCGACTTTGATTTCATAACCCACGCCGCCCGCCTTCACAAACGAGCCGCGGCCGTGGAAAAACTCGACCTTGTTCTTCTTGAACAGATACAAAATGCCGTCGTTGTTTTGCTTCACCACCGCGTCTTTGCGGCCCAGCATTCGGGTCACGTCGATCGTCAAGTTCGACAGGCCGATACCGTGCTCGGCGAAGCTGTGGCCCGCGTGCTCGAAGTGTTCACTCGACTGCAACAGTGCCTTCGACGGGATGCAGCCTACGTTGGTGCAGGTGCCCCCTGGCGCGGGCCCGCCTTTGTCGTTTTTCCATTCATCGATACAGGCCGCACTGAAGCCCAACTGCGCTGCGCGGATCGCGGCCACATAGCCACCAGGGCCGCCACCGATGACGACTACATCAAATTGCTTGCTCATGAATCACTTTCTTGGCTACGCGCGGGTGTCAGGTCTTTAACGGCGGCGTCTGCATCAAATGTCGAACAGCAGGCGCGCCGGGTCTTCCAGCGCTTCTTTCATCGCGACCAAGCCCAGCACGGCTTCGCGGCCATCGATGATGCGGTGGTCGTACGACATCGCGAGGTAATTCATCGGGCGAATCACGATCTCGCCGTTCTCGACCACCGCGCGGTCTTTGGTCGCGTGCACGCCAAGAATGGCCGATTGCGGCGGGTTGATGATCGGTGTCGACAGCATCGAGCCAAAGGTGCCGCCGTTGCTGATGGAAAACGTGCCTCCGGTCAGGTCATCGAGCGACAGCTTGCTTTCGGCGGCCTTCTTGCCGAACTCGGAAATCTTTTTCTCGATATCGGCAAAGCTCATTTGGTCGGCGTTGCGCAAGATCGGCACCACCAACCCACGCGGTGAACCGACTGCGATACCAATGTCGAAGTAGCCGTGGTACACGATGTCGTTGCCATCCACGCTGGCGTTGATCACCGGGTACTTCTTCAAGGCGGCCACCGCGGCTTTGACGAAGAAGCTCATGAAGCCGATCTTCACGCCGTGTTCTTTTTCAAACTTCTCTTGAAACCGTTTGCGCATCTCGATCACCGGCGCCATGTTGACTTCGTTGAACGTAGTCAGGATCGCGTTGGTGGCTTGTGATTGCAGCAAGCGTTCGGCGATGCGGGCACGCAGGCGCGACATCGGCACACGTTGCTCGGGCCGGTCGCCCAGGTTCACCGTGGTCGGTGCAGCCACCGATGGCAGCGGACGCGCCACCGATGCGGCCACCGGGGCCGTCACTGCGCCGGCGGCAGCGGCAGCGGCTGGCGCGGGCGCTCGCGTTCCGGTAGCCACGGCCTCCAGCACGTCGCCTTTGGTCACGCGGCCGCCCTTGCCGGTGCCGGCCACCGAGCCAGTCGCGATGGCGTTGTCGGCCATCAGCTTGGCGGCAGCGGGCATTGCGACCGCACCGGCAGAAGCTGAAGTCGCCGCAGCAGGTGCTGAGGCAGCTGCAACCACCGGGGCTGCAACCACCGGGGCCGCGGCGGCCGGCACGGCCTTGACTTCCAGCGGGCTAATCTGTGCGACTGCCGTGGTGTCGATGCGTGCAATGACTTCTTCGGCCACGCACAACTCGCCATCGTTCTTGATGATTTGTGCCATCACGCCAGCAGCGGGTGCGGGCACTTCCAGCACGACTTTGTCGGTTTCGATCTCGACCAATATTTCATCGATGGCGACGGCTTCGCCCGGTTTTTTCTTCCAAGTCAGCAACGTGGCTTCGGCAACAGATTCCGACAGCTGAGGGACTTTGACTTCAACGATGGACATGAATTACTTTCTTCAATGGGAAGCAGCGCAACGCGCGTGGGCTGCGGTGGCGATGGCTGTGTGGCGATGGCCGTCGGGGGCAGGCGAGAGGGGCTTGGCAGCCAACCCCCGAACTCGCCGCGCACATTACTTGCCGAGCAAGAATCCTTTGAGCTTGCCAAACGCCTGGTCGAGCAACGACTTCAATTGCTCTTGGTGCAGGTGCGAATAGCCGACCGCAGGCGATGCGGATGCGGGGCGCCCCGCGTAGCCCAACTTCTGCCCCTCGACCATGTTTTCGTGGATGTAGTGCTGCACGAAAAACCACGCGCCTTGGTTTTGCGGCTCGTCTTGGCACCACACGATTTCAGTCGCGTTCGGGTACTTCTTCAGCTCGGCCGCAAACGCTTTGTGCGGAAACGGATAGAGCTGCTCAACCGTCAAGATGGCGGTGTCGACTTCTTTTTTCGCCTCGCGTCGTTTCGCCAAGTCGTAGGTGACCTTGCCCGAGCAGGCGATGATGCGTTTGACTTTTTCTGGCTCCAGACCGGCGTGGTGGGCACCGATGACGGTGCGGAATTCGCCGCGCGTGAATTCGCTGAGCGGCGAGGCCGCATCCTTTGCACGCAGCAGCGATTTCGGCGTCAGGATCACCAACGGTTTACGGAACGCGCGCACCATTTGTCGGCGCAACAAATGGAAGATTTGGCTGGCCGAAGTGGGCTGCACGATCTGCATGTTGTTGTCGGCTGCGAGTTGCATGAAGCGCTCGAGTCGTGCCGATGAATGCTCCGGACCCTGGCCTTCGTAGCCGTGCGGCAGCATCAAGGTGAGGCCATTGGCGCGGCCCCATTTCACTTCGCCCGACGCAATGAACTGGTCGATGACGACCTGCGCACCGTTGGCGAAGTCGCCGAACTGGGCTTCCCAAATCACCAGCGTGTTCGGCTCGGCCGATGCATAGCCGTACTCGAAACCGAGCACCGCTTCTTCCGACAGCAACGAGTCGATCACCACATACGGTGCCTGCCCATCGGCCACGTGTTGCAGCGGCGTGTAGGTGCCTTCGTCCCACTTTTCACGGTTCTGGTCGTGCAGTACCGAGTGCCGGTGGGTGAAGGTGCCGCGGCCACAGTCTTCGCCCGACAGACGCACCGCGTAACCACTGGCCACCAATGATGCAAACGCGAGGTGCTCGCCCATGCCCCAGTCGACGCTGAGTTCACCGCGGCCCATGGCGGCACGGTCGGCCAACACCTTTTCAACCAGCGAGTGCGGCTTGAAGTCTTTCGGAACAAACGTGATGCGCTCGGCCAACCGTTTGATCTCAGACAGCGGCAACGCGGTATCGGCGGCATCGGTCCACTTCTTGCCGAGAAACGGTGCCCAATCGACTGCGTACTTGCTTTTGTAGTTGGTCAGCGTGGGGCTGTAAGTGTGCTTGCCTTCGTCCATCGCGGCGCGAAACGCCTTGACCAAACCATCGGGCCCGTCAGCGGCCAACACGCCCTGCGTGACCAACTTGTCGGCGTACAACTTGCGCGTACCCGGGTGCTGCGCAATTTTTTTGTACATCAGCGGCTGCGTCAGCGCCGGCGTGTCTTGTTCGTTGTGGCCGAGCTTGCGGAAACACACGATGTCGACCACCACGTCTTTGCAGAACTCCTGGCGGTAGTCCAGCGCCATTTGCGAGGCCAGCACCACCGCCTCAGGGTCGTCGCCATTCACATGCAACACCGGTGCCTCGATCATCTTGACGACGTCGGAGCAGTACAGCGTGGAGCGCGTGTCGCGCGGGTCGCTGGTGGTGAAACCGATCTGGTTATTGATGACCAGGTGCACCGTGCCGCCGGTGAAATAGCCACGGGTTTGCGCCAGCGCCAGCGTTTCCATCACCACGCCTTGGCCCGCGAACGCAGCGTCGCCGTGCACGATGATCGGCAGCACCGAGCTGCCGCGGGCATCGCCGCGCCGGTCGAGTCGGGCTTTCACCGAACCCTCGACCACCGGGTTGACGATTTCGAGGTGCGACGGGTTGAACGCCAAACTCAGATGCACCGGACCGCCCGGCGTGGTCACGTCGCTCGAGAAACCTTGGTGGTATTTCACGTCGCCCGACGGCAGGTTCTCGGGCGCGGTGTGGTCGAACTCGGAAAACAACTCGGCCGGCGTTTTTCCCAGCGTATTCACCAACACATTCAAGCGACCGCGGTGCGCCATGCCGATAACGATTTCTTGCACGCCCTTGACGCCAGCGCGCTGCACCAATTCGTCCATCGAGGCGATGAAGCTTTCGCCGCCTTCCAGCGAAAAGCGCTTTTGCCCGACGTACTTGGTGTGCAGGTAGCGCTCGAGGCCTTCGGCTGCGGTGAGCTGCACCAGGATGTGTTTTTTCTCATCGGTGCCGAAGGTCGGCTTCGAGCGAATCGTCTCCAAGCGCTGCTGCCACCACCGCTTCTCAGACGGGTCGGTGATGTGCATGTATTCGGCACCGATCGAGCCGCAGTAGGTTTCGCGCAGCGCCTGCAAGATTTGCCGCAACGTCATGTTCTCAGCGGTCGAGAAGTAGGTGTTGATGGCGCTGAACGAGATGTCCATGTCCGGCTCGGTCAGGTCGTAAAACGCCGGCTCGAGTTCGGGAATTTTGGGCCGCTCTTGGCGCTGCAACGGATCGAGATCGGCCCAGCGCGACCCCAAAAACCGGTAGGCGGCAATCAGCGACTGCACATGCACTTGCTTGCGCGCAATGGCCAAATCGGTGCCGCTGGCTTTGCTGCCGAATGCATTGGCCTTGCCGCGTTGGGCGAACGATTCGACCACCGGCGCATGTGCCACATCGCGTTCGTCGGAACCGTCGACCGCGGGCAGGTGCTGCAGAGCGTCGAAGTAAGAACGCCAGTTGTCGGGCACTGAACCGGGGTTGTCGAGGTAGGCCTCGTACATCTCTTCGACGTAGGGCGCATTGCCTCCGAACAGATGCGAGTTCGCTCTGTATTCCTGCATCATTTCGCTCACCTCATGCGCCGGTTTCCGACGCGATAGTGGGTTAAAAACCTTCCGCGACCCGGCTGCACCGGTGGGCGGACAAGCGACCCATCTGTGCTGCGTGACAGCGTTGAGGGGACGGGAAGGACCGACTAAGTCTTCAACTGGAATCCTACCACCCGACCACTGCGCAGCGGCGGTGAATAGGCTGCTTGCGCGCCGCTGTTCGTCATGCCGACGTCAGCAAAATCAAGCCAGTTGGAGACGCGTTCGCGCGGCCGCGTACTCACGGGCGAGGCGCGCGATCAGCGCCTGGGCGGGCACCACCTGATCGACGACTGCGATACCTTGGCCACACCCCCAGATGTCCTTCCAGGCTTTTGCCGCATCGCCAGCAAAGTTCATGGTGCTCAGGTCGCCCGCAGGCAAGGCATTTGGATCGAGCCCAGCGTTGCGCACCGAGCCGGCGAGGTAGTTGCCGCTAACACCAGTGAAAAGATCGCTGTACACGATGTCGTCGCTGCTGCTGTCGACCACCATTTGCTTGTACGCGTCCGAGGCGCGCGCTTCGTCAGTCGCAATGAATGCCGAGCCGATGTAGCCGAAGTCGGCTCCCATGGCTTGTGCCGCCAGCACCGCACCGCCGGTGGCGATGGCGCCGCTCAGCGCCACCGGCCCGCCGAACCATGCGCGAATTTCTTCGATCAACGCGAACGGACTTTTGACACCTGCATGCCCACCGGCACCCGCCGCCACGGCGATCAAGCCATCGGCGCCCTTGTCGATGGCTTTGTGGGCAAAGGTGTTGTTGATGATGTCGTGCAGCACCACGCCGCCGTAGCCGTGTGCCGCGTCGTTGATCTCGGTGCGCGCACCGAGCGAAGTGATGATGATCGGCGCGCGGTACTTCACGCACAGCGCCATATCGTGCTCGAGTCGGTCGTTGCTCTTGTGCACGATTTGGTTGATGGCAAAAGGGGCCGCGGGCTGCGATGGGTTGGCGGCGTCGTGCGCTGCCAGGGCTTCGGTGATTTCAGCCAGCCATTCATCGAGTTGCGACGCAGGCCGCGCGTTCAAAGCCGGCATCGAACCGACCACACCGGCCTTGCACTGCGCGATCACCAACTTGGGCGTGCTGATGATGAACAACGGCGCGCCGATCACCGGCAAGGCCAGATGGCTGAACACCGCGGGCAGCGGCACGCGCGCAGCGGTCAAAACGATGCCACCGGCATGTCGTTGATGCTGTCAGCACCGCTGACTACCGCATCACGCATGCCGGGCACGGTGCTCAACACATGCTCCGCAAAAAACCGCGCGGTGACGATCTTGGCTTGCAGAAAAGCCACGTCGCCCTCGAGCGCAGCCAGTTGCGTTTCGGCGGTCAACAGCGCGCGCGCCATCTGCCAGCCTGCCAACAACTTGCCGGCCAGCATGAGGTAGGGCACCGAACCGGCAAACACCGCGTTGGGGTGCTGCCGGCTGTGTGTCACCACGAAATCAACTACCTCGATGAAGGCGACACGTGCCGCGCGTAGCCAGCGATGCATCGATGCCGCAGCCGCTCCCGATTGCTCGACCAGCATGGCTTCGGTCGCCTCGATTTGCGCGGCAATCGAGTGCGCCAACGCGCCACCATCGCGCGCGGTTTTACGGCCGACCAAGTCATTGGCCTGGATCGCGGTGGTGCCCTCGTAAATCGTCAAGATGCGGGCATCGCGAAAGTACTGCGCCGCACCGGTTTCTTCGATGAAACCCATGCCGCCATGTACCTGCACGCCGAGGCTCGCGACGTCAATGCTCATCTCGGTGCTGAAGCCTTTGATCAGCGGCACGGTGAACTCGTGAAAGGCTTTGTGGTGGGCACTCACCGCCAGGTCGGGATCGTGGTGCGCGCGGTCACAGGCGGCCGCCGACACGATGGCCAACGCGCGGCACGCTTCTGTATGCGCGCGCATCGACATCAGCATGCGTTTCACATCGGGGTGGTGAATGATGGGCGCATCAGCCGGCAGCGACGCATCCGCCGGGCGGCTTTGCACCCGGTCGCGCGCATACGCCACCGCGCGCTGGTAGGCGCGTTCGGCCACGCCAATGCCTTGCACGCCTACCGTAAAGCGCGCCGCGTTCATCATGACGAACATGTACTCGAGGCCGCGGTTTTCCTCGCCGACCAACTGGCCTATCGCACCTGCGCCTACGCCTCCATGGTCACTGCCGAAAAGCAATACCGCCGTGGGGCTGGCCTTGATGCCGAGCTTGTGCTCGATGGAGGCGCAATACACATCGTTGCGCGCACCGAGCGTGCCATCGGCTTCCACCAAAAACTTCGGGCAAATGAACAAGCTGATGCCTTTGACGCCCGGCGGCGCATTCGGCGTGCGCGCCAGCACCAGGTGCACGATGTTCTCGGCCATGTCGTGCTCACCGTAGGTGATGTAAATCTTTTGGCCAGCGATGCGGTAGCTGCCATCGGCTTGCGCATGCGCCTTGGTGCGCACCATCGACAAATCCGAACCGGCCTGCGGCTCGGTCAGGTTCATCGTGCCGGTCCAGGTGCCGTCGATCATTTTCGGCAGGAACAACGCGCGCTGCTCGGCGCTGCCTGCGGTGAGCAACGCTTCAATCGCGCCGTCGGTGAGCAATGGGCACAGCGCAAAGCTCACGCTGGCGCTGTTGAGCATTTCGGCGCAGGCCGCACCGATCGTTTTCGGCAAACCCTGCCCGCCGAATTCAGTTGGGTGCTGCAAGCCTTGCCAGCCACCTTCGGCAAACTGGCGAAACGCCTGCTTGAAACCGGGTGAGGTGGTGACCACGCCATCGCACCACACCGCCGGTTGCTTGTCACTTTCCCAGTTCAGTGGTGCCACCACCTCACCGCAAAACCGCGCGGCCTCTTCGAGCACCGCTTGCGCGGTGTCCAACCCCGCATCCTCAAAGCCTGGCAGCGCTGCCAGCGACCCGAGTCCCGCCAGCTCTTTCATGCAAAACAGCATGTCTTTCACCGGCGCGATGTAGCTCACGGGCAGTCCTTCGAATCACAAGCGCATCGAGATGCTTGCAGGGTCAGGTGTTTAAAGCGCCGCCACCAACGCGGGCACAGCCACGAACAGGTCAGCTTCCAAACCGTAATCGGCCACACTGAAAATCGGCGCTTCACCGTCCTTGTTGATCGCGACGATGACCTTGCTGTCTTTCATGCCAGCCAGATGTTGAATCGCACCGCTGATGCCGCATGCAATGTAGAGCTGAGGCGCGACGATTTTTCCGGTTTGCCCGACCTGCCAGTCGTTCGGCGCGTAGCCCGCATCCACCGCAGCGCGGCTGGCACCGAGCGCCGCACCCAATTTGTCGGCCAGCGGCGTCAGCACCTCGTTGAATTTCTCGACGCTGCCGAGCCCGCGTCCACCACTGACGATCACCTTGGCAGCGGTCAATTCAGGGCGATCGTTGCGCGCGATTTCACTGCCGACGAAGCTGGACTTGCCCGCGCCCATAACCGCCGTGATGACCTCGATAGCCGCCGCGCCCCCGGTGGCGTCAATGGGATCGAAGCCGGTGGCGCGCACCGTAATCACTTTGATCGCGTCCGTACTTTGTACCGTGGCAATCGCATTGCCCGCGTAGATGGGGCGCTCGAAGGTGTCGGCGCTGATGACTTTGGTGATGTCCGAAATCTGCGCCACATCCAGACACGCCGCCACCCTTGGCGCGATGTTCCTGCCCGATGCAGTGGCCGCAAACAACACGTGGGTGTACGCACCAGCGGCCGATGCCACCACCGCCAGCGCCTGCGCCGCAACCGCTTCGGCCAGCCCATGTTGGAACGCCGCGCAATCCGCATGCAGCACGGTTTTGACTCCTGGAAACCGGGCAGCCGCTTGTGCAGCGGTGGCCGCATCGCATCCTGCGACCAGCAGGTGCACCTCACCGCCGATTTGCAACGCGGCTGCCACGCAGCTGCGCGTCGCGGCTTTGATGACGGCGTTGTCGTGGTCGGCGATCACCAGCGTGGTCATCTCAAATCACCTTCGCTTCGGTTTTCAGTTTGTCAATCAACGTAGCCACATCGGGTACCTTGATTCCGGCTTTGCGCGCTGTCGGGTCGGCGACCTTGAGCGTCTTGATGCGCGGCGTCACGTCTACGTTCAAATCAGACGGCTTCAACGTCTCCAGCGGTTTTTTCTTCGCTTTCATGATGTTCGGCAGCGTCACATACCGCGGCTCGTTGAGGCGCAAATCGGT
>JAYUGJ010000006.1:0-26124 GCA_043738425.1 Burkholderiales bacterium | reverse complement strand
GTCGCGAAACACCGGGTAGATCTGCGACGCTTCGGTGGCCTTGCGCACGGCAAAAGTCTTCACCTCGGCGGCCAGCGCGGCGTATTCGTCCCACAGGTTCTGCTCTTCTTCGGCCACCTGAACGTAGGCGAAGTAACGGCACAGCGGCAGGATTTTTTCGGCCAGCAGCGCGCGGCAGCGGCCGCTGTCGTGGTGCCAGTTGTCGCCGTCGCTGGCCTGCGCGCCGTAAATGTTCCATTCGCTGGTCGGGTAGCGCGCACGTGCAATCTCGTTCATCAACACCAGCGCGCTCGACACCACGGTGCCGCCGGTCTCGGTCGAGTGAAAAAAGTTTTGTTCATCGACTTCTTGCGCTTGTGTGTGGTGGCGGATGAAGACGATGTCGATTTTTTCGTAGTGCCGGGTGAGGAACAAATACAGCAAGATGAAAAAACGTTTGGCCAGATCCTTGCGCGCCTCGTCCATCGAGCCGGAGACGTCCATCAAACAAAACATTACCGCTTTCGAGGTGGGCTGCGGTACGCGCACGCGGCTGCGGTAGCGCAGGTCGATCGGGTCGAGGTAAGGAATGCGCGCCAGCCGCGCCCGCAACTCGAGCACCTGCAATTGCAGCGGCGCGATTTCGTGCGCGCGCGGGTTCGGCGCGGGGTGGGCGAGCAGGTGATCCAGGTGCGCTTCCAGCCGCCGCAATTCGCGCCGTGATTCGCTGCCGATGGCGATGCGCCGACCGATCGCGCCGCGCATCGAACGTACGACGTGCAGGTTGCTCGGGTTGCCGTCGCTGCTGTAGCCGGCGCGGTGGGTTTTGAACTCGGGGGTGTCGGCCAGCGTGGTGCGCGTCAGGTTGGGCAGCGCCAGATCATCGAAGAAGACCTGCATGAACTCTTCTTTGCTGAGGTGGAACACGAAGTCGTCGTCGCCTTCGCCCGAATCGCTGGCCTGGCCGCCACCGCTGCCGCTGCCACCGCCGCCGCCTTTCGGGCGCGCAATGCGGTCGCCGCGTAAATGCTCCTGGTTGCCGGGGTGTACGGTTTCGCGCGTGCCACCGGGCCCGTGGCCGAACACCGGCTCGGCAATATCGCGCCGCGGGATCGTGATGTCTTCGCCTTGCGCCAAGTCGCGAATGCCGCGCCCATCCACCGCGCGTTTTACCGCCTCGCGAATTTGCGCTTTGTGGCGGTGCAAAAACCGCTCACGGTTGCCGATCGATTTGTTCTTACCCGCCAAACGCCTGTCGATGATTTGCTGCAAGGTGGCTCCCTCCGCGCGTTGTGCCGACTTGTTGATCAGCTGCTTTTACGCACCCGCAAATACCACTCGCACAGCAGCCGCACCTGCTTCGGCGTGTAGCCTTTGGCGACCATGCGGGTCACGAAGTCTTCGTGTTTTTTGGCCTCGTCGGCGCTGGCTTTGGCGTTGAAGCTAATCACCGGCAGCAGCTCTTCGGTGTTCGAAAACATCTTTTTCTCGATCACGGTGCGCAGCTTCTCGTAGCTGGTCCACAGTGGGTTGTTGCCCGCGTTGTTGGCGCGTGCGCGCAGCACGAAGTTGACGATCTCGTTGCGGAAGTCTTTCGGGTTGCTGATGCCGGCGGGCTTTTCGATTTTTTCCAGTTCGCCGTTCAGTGAGCCGCGGTCGAATACCTCGCCGGTGTCGGTGTCGCGGTATTCGTGGTCTTGTATCCAGTAGTCGGCATAGGTCACGTAGCGGTCAAAAATGTTCTGGCCGTACTCGCTGTAGCTTTCCAGATACGCGGTCTGAATTTCCTTGCCGATGAATTCGGCGTACCGCACCGACAAATGCTCTTTGATGTACGCGAGGTACTTTTGCTCGGTCTCGGCGGGGAACTGTTCGCGCTCGATTTGTTGCTCGAGCACGTACATCAAATGCACCGGATTGGCGGCTACTTCGGTGCTGTCGAAGTTGAACACCTTGCTCAAGATCTTGAATGCAAAGCGGGTGCTGATGCCGCTCATGCCTTCGTCAACGCCGGCGTAGTCGCGGTATTCCTGGAAGCTTTTGGCGCGTGGGTCGGTGTCTTTCAGGTTGTCGCCGTCGTAGACCTGCATCTTCGAATACAGGTTCGAGTTCTCCGGCTCTTTCAGCCGCGTCAGCACCGCAAACTGACTCATCATTTTCAAGGTGCCGGGCGCGCAGGTGGCCGCCGCCAGTGAGGAGGTGCGCAGCAGCTTCTCGTAAATCTTCACCTCTTCGCTGACACGCAGGCAGTACGGCACTTTGACGATGTAGATGCGGTCGAGAAACGCTTCGTTGTTCTTGTTGTTGCGGAAAGTCTTCCATTCACTTTCGTTGCTGTGCGCCAGCACGATGCCGTCGAACGGAATGGCACCGAAACCTTCGGTGCCTTTGAAGTTGCTTTCCTGGGTCGCGGTGAGCAACGGGTGCAGCACCTTGATCGGGGCTTTGAACATCTCGACGAATTCGAGCAGACCCTGGTTGGCCAAACACAGCCCGCCGGAAAAACTGTACGCATCGGGATCGTCTTGCGCAAAGGTTTCGAGCTTGCGGATATCGACCTTGCCGACCAGGCTGGAGATGTCTTGGTTGTTCTCATCGCCGGGCTCGGTTTTCGCAATGCCGATTTGTTTCAGCACCGACGGATAGCGCCTGATGACTTTGAACTGGCGGATGTCGCCACCGTACTCGTCGAGCCGCTTTACTGCCCACGGCGACAACACGCGTTGCAGGTAGCGGCGCGGGATGCCGTACTCGGCTTCCAGGATCGGACCGTCTTCGGCCGCATCGAACAAGCCCAGCGGCGACTCGTTCACCGGTGAGCCTTTGATCGCATAGAACGGCACGTCTTGCATCAGCTGCTTGAGGCGTTCGGCGATGCTGCTTTTGCCGCCACCCACCGGCCCCAGCAAATACAGAATCTGCTTTTTTTCTTCGAGTCCTTGCGCGGCGTGCCGGAAGTAGCTCACCACCTGCTCGATCGCGTCTTCCATGCCGTAGAACTCGGCAAACGCGGGGTATACCTTGATGACCTTGTTGGCGAACAAGCGTGACAGCCGCTGGTCGTTGCGGGTGTCTACCGTGTGCGGCTCGCCGATGGCTTGCAGCATCCGTTCGGCAGCGCTCGCGTAAGCGACGCGGTTGCGTTTGCACTCGGCGAGGTAATCCTCGATCGACAGTTCTTCTTCGCGCGTGCGCTCGAACCGCGCGGCGAAATTACTGATCACGTCCATGCCGTGTCTCCTGTGAATTCCGTTGAATCAAGGAGGCGACCGTCAAAGCCATGGGCCCTGGCCGCCGTCTGGGGAAGTTCTGATGGCGTCCCAACTGCAAGGCGCCATCAGAGCTTTCCTACACACCGCTGTCCTACTGCGCTCTTGCGGCGCTCTTGCGGCGCACTTGCGATCTTCTTGCCGCGCTCTTTCCGGTCTCGCTGCGTTTTCGTTCGCCTCGCACGCTCCGCTCGTTGCGTTGTCGTCGGCTTCTGGCGGTCCCATCGGCACCCTTGTCAGCGTGTTCTAGCGGCAGAAATTTGATGCGGCAAGATGCTGGTGAACTACCGATCAGTTCTGCTGAAGTTAACCCAAACGGCCACGGTTGGCATCAGCAATTTGTGTGCCTTTTTTTGTGTGGTGGCACCTGCATTGCGCTGATAGGAAGACCCGTGGGCGAGCGATTGCGTTCCGTGAATCCACCATCACTTTGCACCATAACGTGCGGGCCCACGCCCATGCCGACGGCAGGTCTTGTCGATCGATGTTTACCGGCGCAGGTCCGCCGGGCGCGACGCTGAATTCGCTGGCGGGCGCGTGTCTCAGCGCGCGGACAGGCCGAGCTTGTCGAGCAATCCGTTGAGCTCGTCGAGGCTCGCGAATGCAATCGCCACCTCGCCTTGTTCGCCGCGTGCGGTGCGTTTTTTCACGCGCACTTCAACCGGCGCGGTGAGCGCATCCGACAGTTCTTGTTCGATACGCAACAACTCGCGCGACTTGGCACCCGCGGCGCGCGTGGCCGGTTTTTGGCGGGCGCTGTCGCCTGCGCGGGCGACCCATTTTTCGGCGTCGCGCACGCTGAGTTTTTTGGCGACGATCTCGCCCGCCGCCAGTATTTGCTGCGCACCGTCGAGCGGCAACAGCGCGCGCGCGTGACCCATATCGAGGTCGCCGGCCATCAACATTTGTTGCACCGGTTCAACCAAATTCAGCAGCCGCAGCAAGTTGCTGGCAGCGCTGCGCGAACGGCCTACGGCCTGCGCCGCTTGCTCGTGCGTCAAGCCGAATTCATCGGTGAGCCGCTTCAGCCCTTGTGCTTCTTCGAGCGGGTTGAGGTCTTCGCGCTGGATGTTTTCGATCAGCGACATCGCTGCTGCTGCGTCGTCGGGCACGTCTTTCACCAGCACCGGCACCTCGTCGAGGCCGGCCAGTTTGGCTGCGCGAAAGCGCCGCTCGCCAGCGATGATTTCGTAGGGCAGCGCGCCGCTGGCTGCGGCTGCGGCGGTGTCGTGCACCCGGCGCACCAGGATCGGCTGCATGATGCCCTGGGCTTTGATGCTCTCGGCGAGTTCGTACAGCGAGCCCTCGTCCATGCGCGTGCGCGGCTGGTATTTGCCAGGCCGCAGTTGGCTGAGCTTCAAGCTGTGCGGCCCCTGACGGGCGTCGGTGGGCGACAGCTCGGTGCGGTCTTTGACGCGCGGGCCGAGCAGCGCTTCGAGGCCGAGGCCGAGGCCTTTGGGTTTTTTGGTGACCATGGTTTGATTCTCGGGTGTCGGTTGCGGTGGGCTGCGGCCGTGTACGACCGCGTCAGGTCGATGCGGCTGCCATCAGCGTGCGCAGCATGGCATGGCCGACGGCCCAATCGCCCAACTGTGACTGGTCGTTCAGGTGCCCGTGCGCGCCGAGCAGGCACCAGGTGCTGCCCCAGTCGGCGGCCAGCGCGGCGGCGCGGGCCGGCTCGCAAAACGGGTCGTCGGTGCTCGCGACGACGGTGCTCGCGAATGGCAGCGGCTGGCGCACGATGGGCCGCCAGTTGAACAACTGCGGCGGCATGTCCTCGCGTTCGGTATCGGGTGGCGCGACCAGCAGTGCGGCCTTCACCCGTGACGCGTGCCGGGTGTGCGCCGCCCACGCTGCAACCAGGTGGCAGCCCAGGCTGTGCGCTACCAGCACGGTCGGGGCATCGCACGCATTGCCTTGCAGCAGCACGTCGTCCAGGCGCGCCATCCAGTCGCCGCGGCGCGGCCACAGCCAGTCGTCTTGATGCACCCGACAGTAGCCATGCCGCATTTCCCAGCGGCTTTGCCAATGCGCTGGGCCGGAGTTTTGCCAACCCGGCAGCAGCAGCACGCGGGTCGGCACTGGCGTCATCGTGGGAAGTGATGCGGACGCTGCCGAAGCGGTTGGCAGCGACGCTGACGCTGAAGTCGGTTGCACGCTCGCTTATCCTCGTTGACCACTGGTTTGGAGAGCTGCCATGAAACACCGCGTGTTCGTAGACGGGCAAGAAGGCACCACCGGCCTGCGCATCCACGAGTATCTCGCGCAGCGTGATGACGTCGAGGTGCTGCGCATCGACCCTTCCATGCGCAAAGACGTGGCTGAGCGCGCGCGCCTGTTGAACGCGGCCGACGTGGCGTTTTTGTGCCTGCCCGATGCCGCGTCGCGTGAGGCGGCCGGGCTGATCCGTCCAGACAACACCCGCACCTGCCTGATCGACGCGAGTACTGCCCACCGCATTGCGCCCGGCTGGGTGTTTGGGCTGCCCGAACTGGCACCCAGCCAGCGGGCAGCCATCCGCGCCAGCAAGCGCATCGCCAACCCCGGCTGCCATGCCACCGCGTTCATCTTGCTGGTCCGCCCGCTGGTCGACGCGGGTTTGCTGCCGATCGCGCTGCCGGTGTCGGCAACTTCGATCACCGGGTATTCCGGCGGCGGCAAAAGCATGATCCAAGACTACGAGGCCCAGCCGTTGACTTTGGGAGCTGCCGCGGGCGACCGCGTCGTGGCCTCGCAAGCGGTACTGGCCGCGCCCAGGCCATACGCGCTGTCGCTGGCGCACAAGCACTTGCCGGAGATGAAAACCCACGGTCGCTTGGGTTATGAACCTCTGTTTATGCCCATCGTCGGACCGTTCTATAAAGGTTTAACGGTGAGCGTGCCCTTACATCTGGCAAGTTTGGGGGGGCGCATTGCGGCCCACGACCTGCAGTCGGCACTGATGCGTCGTTACTCCGAGGAGCCGTTTGTTCGCGTGATGCCGTTGCAGGATGCCGACACGTTGGCCGATGGTTTTTTCGATGTGCAAGGCTGCAACGACACCAACCGGGTCGATTTGTTCGTGTTCGCCAACGACACCCAGGCGCTGCTCATGGCGCGGCTGGACAACCTTGGCAAAGGTGCCAGCGGTGCCGCCGTGCAGTCGATGAATCTGCACCTTGGGCTGGAAGAAGACGTCGGGTTGTAGCCGTCCCACTCGCACCGGCCTTGATATGGTGCGAAGCGTTTGCTTACATCGTGTCGATGCGCCGAACCATTTCCTGCGCGAACGCGATGAACGCCAACGCGCCTTTCGACGACGGGTCGAACACCACGCCGGGCAACCCGTAACTCGGTGCCTCGGCCAAACGCACGTTGCGCGGGATGACGGTGTCGAACACCTTGCCGCCGAAATGTGTTTTGAGTTGCTCACTGACCTGTTGTTGTAGCGTGATGCGCGGGTCGTACATGACCCGCAGCAGCCCAATAATTTGCAGGTCCGGATTCAGATTGGCGTGCACTTGTTTGATGGTGTTGACCAGGTCGGATAAACCTTCCATCGCAAAATATTCGCACTGCATCGGCACCACCACGCCGTGCGCACTGCACAGCCCATTCAGCGTCAACATGCTCAACGATGGTGGGCAGTCGATCAGCACAAAGTCGTATTCGTCGGCAACGACCGCGAGTGCGGTTTTCAGTCGCTGGTCACGGCGCTCCAGTTCAACCAGCTCCACCTCGGCACCGGCGAGCTCGCGGTTGGCACCGATCACGTCGTAACCGACTTTGGGGTGGCGTTGGCGGACCTCGGCAATCGAGGCGTTTTCCAACAAGACATCGTAGACGCTCAGTTCCAGGCCGCGCTTATCGATGCCGGAGCCGGTGGTCGCATTGCCCTGCGGATCAAGGTCTACGACCAAAACCCGTTGACCTACTTTGGCCAGCCCGGCCGCCAGGTTGACGGTGGTGGTGGTTTTTCCGACGCCGCCTTTTTGGTTCGCTATGCAAAAAATTCGGGACATGACCTGCGGTTCGTGCAGCGGAAGGAGCGCAAGTATAGGCAGCGCATGCCGTGCGTTGCCCGTTTAGCCGGACCTGGGTTTGAGCCACACCAGGCAGCGCTCCGCGTCGAGGCCAGGAATCGCGAGTGGTTCCACGTGAAACACCTCACAGTGGAGCGGTAGCACCGCAATTTCGTCCGCCGGTAACCTGCCCTTCATGGCCATCCACAGGCCGTTCGGTGCAAGTCGGGTTGTGGTCAGTTGGACAAAGTCCGCCAGCGACGCAAAGGCGCGGGAGGTCACCAGGTCGAACTGCCCTGCCTTCATGACCTCGACCCGGGCATGTTCACCGACGAGGTTTTTCAGCTTCAGCTCGAGTGCCACCTGGCGAATGAACGCTGCTTTTTTGCCGACGGTGTCGACGCAGGTCACCTGCCAGTGCGGAAACATCACCGCGAGTACCACCCCGGGTAAACCGCCGCCGCTACCAACGTCCAGCACACGTAGCGCGCTGTTCGCCGTGCCCGTGCCGCGTAATTGCCGTGTGACGGCCGGAACCACCGCCAGGCAGTCCGCCACATGTTGGCGCAGCATGCCCTGCGGGTCGCGGACCGAGGTCAGGTTGTAGGTCGCGTTCCAGCGATGAAGTAAATCAAGGTAGCCGAGCAAGCTGGTTTCGGTGGTTGCGCAGGCCGGCAATCCGAGCGATGCCAACACCGCAGCGAGTGCGGGTTGCAGCGCATGCGCGGAGCGGCTGTTGGACATCAGATCAGGATTCAGCGACGAGTTGGCTTCCCCGCGGCGCGGCTGCACCGTTGTCGGTGTCGGCGTCGGTGTCGGTGTCGGTGTCGTTGAACCCTGCGAACCGCCCTCTTTTCAAATGGACCAGCAGCAGCGACATCGCGGCAGGCGTCACGCCCGACATGCGCGATGCTTGGCCGAGCGTTTCGGGTCGGTTGCGACCCAAGCTCTGGCGCACTTCGTAACTGAGTGCGGTGACTTGGGCGTAATCGAGCTCGGCGGGCAACCGCAGGTGCTCATATCGCGCCGCGCGTTCGACCTCGTCGTTCTGCTTGGCGATGTAGCCGGCGTATTGCGCATTGATTTCGACCTGCTCAATGACGGCGTCTGCCAGCCGCTTGCCGAGTTCCGCTTGCAGCGTGTCACGTGAAACGACCTCGCCAGGGCACGCTACCCCGGCTACTTCGCTGAGCACGTCGTGGTTCACTTCGGGTCGCCGCAGCAAGTCGGCCAGGCTATGTTCGTGTTCCAGCGGCTTACCTAGCCAGCGCACGGCATCGGCATCCGGCAAGGTGTGCGGGCGCACCCAGGTGGTTCGCAACCGTTGTGTTTCACGTGAAACCAAGTCGCGTTTTCGGTTGAATGCCGTCCAACGCGCCGCGTCGACCAGGCCGAGTTGCCAGCCTGCCTCAGTCAGGCGCATATCGGCGTTGTCTTCGCGCAGCTGCAGGCGAAACTCAGCCCGGCTGGTAAACATGCGGTACGGTTCGGTCACGCCTTTGGTAATCAAGTCATCGACCAGCACGCCGAGGTAGGCTTGATCGCGGCCAGGCGTCCACGCCGGTAATCCGCGCACCAGCCGCGCGGCGTTCAACCCAGCGTACAAGCCCTGCGCTGCCGCCTCTTCATATCCAGTCGTTCCGTTGATCTGCCCGGCAAAAAACAATCCGCGGATCGACTTGGTTTCGAAACTTGCTTTCAACGCGCGCGGATCGAAGTAGTCGTATTCGATGGCGTAGCCCGGTCGCAAAATGTGCGCGTTTTCAAGCCCCACCATCGACTGCACCGCAGCCAGTTGCACATCGAACGGCAGCGAAGTCGAAATACCGTTCGGGTAGAACTCGTGCGTTGTCAGCCCCTCCGGCTCCAGGTAAATCTGGTGCGAGGTCTTGTCAGCGAAACGGTTGACCTTGTCTTCGATGCTTGGACAGTAACGCGGCCCGACGCCTTCGATCACGCCGGTGAACATAGGGCTGCGGTCGAAGCCCGCGCGAATGATGGCGTGCGTTTGTTCGTTGGTGTGGGTGATCCAGCACGGCACCTGCTGCGGGTGTTGTGCGGCATCGCCCAAAAAGCTGAACACCGGCATGGGCAACTCCGGCGGGCTGCCGTCGGCACCGGGAACGCCATCGCCAGCCTGCGGCAGCAGGCGGCTGAAGTCGATGCTGCGACCGTCCAACCGCGGCGGCGTGCCGGTTTTCAGCCGACCTTGCGGCAGGTTCAGCTCTTTCAACCGGGCCGATAACGTGATCGCCGGCGGGTCGCCAGCGCGCCCGGCCGAGTGGTTTTGCAGGCCGACGTGGATCTTGCCGTTCAAAAAAGTACCGGCAGTCAGCACCACCGCGCATGCTCTAAAGCGAACGCCCACTTGCGTTACTACGCCTGCTACGGCGTCGTTTTCAATCACCAGATCGTCACACGCTCCTTGAAAAAGCGCGAGTTGCGGCTGGTTTTCCAGCCGCCGTCGCATCGCCGCGCGAAACAGAACCCGGTCGGCCTGGGCGCGGGTTGCGCGCACCGCCGGGCCTTTGGATCCGTTCAATATGCGGAATTGAATGCCCGCCTCGTCGGTCGCCGCCGCCATTGCGCCGCCCAGCGCATCGATTTCTTTGACCAAGTGGCCTTTGCCGATGCCGCCGATCGACGGGTTGCAACTCATCTGGCCCAGCGTCTCGATGTTGTGGGTGAGCAATAAAGTATCGCAACCTGCGCGCGCCGACGCCAGCGCAGCCTCGGCGCCGGCATGCCCGCCGCCAATCACAATCACATCGAAAACTTTGGGGAACCACATGCGGTGTGCCTGTTTTTTAAGCAATTCAAGATTGTAGGGAACGCACCTGTTGGACTCCTCTGCGTGCGGCACCAAAGACGGTGCGTTGCAGGCCGCGAATGCATCGCCGCCCTGCCGACCTCAGTGCGCTGCGTGTTGCATTGCTCCTTCGATCTCGAGCCCGATTCCCGGCATGCCATTTATCGATGGCATAGGCAAACCAGCCGGTGTGCCGTGCGTGCAACTGGACACTGCCGGGCGCTGCAAATTATTCGGTTCGGCCGAGCGCCCGCGGGTCTGCCGGTCGCTGCGCCCGAGTGCAGAAATGTGCGGCACCTCACGCACGCACGCGATGGCGTGGCTTACCGCGCTGGAGCGCGATACCGCGCCCTGATCACCGCAGCGCCAGCATCCATGCGGCTTCGCGGCCAACCCGTAGTTTTTACCCGCCTCAGCGACCGATCGCGCCACCGCTGTTCGCCGCGCTAGCGGGCGCGCTGCCACCGGGTGGCAAGGTCGTTGCCACGCTGCGGAAATCTTGCGTCACCTGGCCCTCGTGCAGCACGATCACGCGGTTCGCGGTGGCGATGGTTTCGGGTCGGTGCGCAATGATCACGCGGGTCAATTGCAGCTGGCGCACCGCGTGATTCACCAACCGTTCGCGGTCGACATCGAGCGCGCTGGTGGCTTCATCCAGGAACAAAATGCGCGGCCGTTTGTACAGCGCGCGTGCCAACAAAATGCGCTGCTTTTGACCGCCCGAAATGCTGGTTCCCATGTCGCCGATCAGCGTATGAAAACCCATCGGCATGGCTTCGATCTCGTCGTGCACTGCGGCCATGTGGGCGCATTCTTCGACCCAGGTCATGTCGACCTCGGCGGCAAAAAAGCTGATGTTGTCGATGATCGAGCCGCCAAACAGCTGGTCGTCTTGCATCACCGTGCCGATCATGTCGCGCCAGGCGCGCAAACCAAGCCGCGAAAGTGGCACGCCGCCGACCATGACCCCGCCGGAAATCGGCTCTAAAGTTCCCAACATTATTTTCATTAATGTTGTTTTTCCGCCACCAGAAGGGCCCACGATGGCGACTGATTCACCCTGCTGGACAGTCAGGTTTAGCCCATCGATGATCCACGGCTCGCCATCCGAGTACCGAAACCCGATGCCGGAGAGCTCAATTTTGGCTTCCAGCTTGCGTGTATCGACCGGATCGGCCACCTCTACCTCGGGTGGCGTCAGCACAATATCGGCCAGCCGTTCGCCCTGCAGCTTGAGCATCCGCAGCTCGACCAACTTGTCGATCAGCCCGCTGACGCGCAGTGCAAACTGCTCTTTGTAGGCAAAAAACGCGAACAACATGCCGACCGAGAAGCTGCGGTCGAGCACCAGCAGTGCGCCGACCCAAATCACCGCCACCCGCTCCAGCCCAAACACCAGCTTGTGCGACACCGCCAGCGTCAGGTCGAGCTTGCGCATCGAGATGTGTGCATTCAGCGCATCGACCGCCCGGTTCATGAAGCGGGCCTGCCGGTCTTCCTGGCGGTTGAACAGTTTGATCGACTGGACACCGCGCAATGACTCTAGAAAGTGGGTGTCTACTCTCGCGTCGTGCACGATGCTTTCTTCCGTCGCGTCACGCAGCGGCCTGAAAAACGCCCAGCGCAGCACGCCGTAAACCAGCACCGCCGCCAGCGCAATCGCGGTCAACTTGAGGCTGTAAAACGCCATCATCGCCAGCGTCAGCACCACCAGCAGGCCGTCCAGCAGCACCTCGATAAAGCTGGTGGTCAGGGTTTGCTGGATCTTGTCCAGCGCATGAAAGCGCGACATCACGTCGCCGGTGTGGCGCTTTTCGAACCACACCACCGGCAGCCGCATCAGGTGCGCAAACACGTTCGACAGCCACTGCAAATTCAGCGTGGACGACAAATAGAGCACTGCCCACGACCGGATCGCGCCGGTGACCACCTGAATCAGCACCAGCAGCGTGAAACCCAGGCCGAGTGTGACCAGCAGCTCGCGGTCGGCGCTGACCAGCACGCTGTCGACCACCCACTGCATGAAAAACGGCGACAGCAGCATGAAGATCTCAAGCCCCAGCGCCAGCACCAGAATCTGGAACAGCGAGCGTTTCAGCCCCGTCACCCGGCCCAGCAGCTGCCGCGCGGTGACCGATTGGCGCTCTTCGCGGCGTTGAAATTCGGGCGACGGCGTCAACTCGAGTGCGACGCCGGTGAAGTGGCCAGACAGCGTGTGCATCGACATGCGCCGAATGCCGCGCGCCGGGTCGTGCACCACCACGTAGTTGCGGCCGACCGCGGTGAGCACGACAAAGTGGTTCAAATCCCAGTGCAGCACGCACGGCAAATTCAGCTGCGGCACGTGTTCCAGCTCGGCGCGCAGCGCGCGCGGCGTCATTTGCATTTGCCCGGCCATGCGCACCAGGTCCATCATGGTCGAGCCCTTGAGCGAGACCGAAAAGCGCCGCCGCAGCGTCGGCAAATCGGTTTTCAGCCCGTGGTGGGTAGCCACCATCGCCAGGCAGGCCAGCCCGCATTCGGCCTCTTCGGTTTGCAGCAGCATCGGCACGCTGCGCCCCCAACCGAGCCGCAGCGCCGACAACGCCGCCGAGGCCAAGCCGCCACCGTAGGTCATGTCTCGCCTGCGCGTTGCTGGGCTGCCGCGTTGACCAGCCGGGCGTTAGCCTCATCCGCCGGTGCGGTAGCCTGGTCGCGCACCGGCAGCGGGGCGACCAGCGGAATGCGCGTTGGCGGCGCCCGGTTCAGCGGTGCACCTTCCAACGGAACACGAAACGGAAGTGGGCGCTGACGCCCGTGGTCAGCCATCACAGCCGGCCGGTCACACTCAACAGCGGCTCAAAAATCCACTCGACGAGGCGGCGGCGGTCGAGCAGCACGTCGGCCTCCAGCTGCATGCCGGCGACCAGCGGCTGCGCTACGCCGTAGGCTTGCACTGCCTGTTTGTCGATCGCCACCGTGATGCGGTACAGCGGCTCACCGGCCGGGTAGGCCGAGCCGGTCGACAGTGGCAGCGTGGCCAGCTCAGCGGCCTGCAACGGCGTGCGTGACACCTGCAGCACCGAGCCCGGGTGGTGGCCGAATTTTTGGTACGGAAAAGCCTGGTAACGCAGCTGAACCGCCTGCGCCGGCTTCAAAAACCCGACCGCGCTCGATGGCGCAAACAGTTGCGCCTGCATGCGCGCACCTTCTGGCAGCAGACTGGCCAATGCGGCGGAGGTCGACACACTGTCGCCCGCGGCGGCCATCACCGCGGTCACCACGCCCGACTGCGGCGCGCGCACGACGATTTGCTGCAGCGCGTCGCTTTCGGCCGATGCCTGCGCCAACTCAGCGATGTCGCGCTCGATTTCGCCGCGTTTCGATTGCGCTTGCAGCGGTTTTTCGCGGCGCTGCGCTTCCAGCACATCCATTTCGCGCAGATGGGTGGCACGCTGGCGTTGCAGGGTTTGCGCCTGGCTGCGCAGCGTCAGCAGCTCCTCGGCTTTGGCCTGCACCTGGGCGGCCGACACGAAGTTATCGGTACGCAGCGCGTCGACGCGCGCTTTGGCCTGCTGCGCCAGCACCATGCGCTGGGCTTGAATTTCGGCTTCGGCGTCGAGTTGCGCCAACTCGCGGCGCATGTCGTCGATCTGCCGGGTCAGCGCGGCGACCTGCTCGCGCTCGATGTGTTGGCTTTGCAGCGTGGCGGTTTGCAGGCTGAGCTGACGCGACGCCAGGCTCGACTTCACCGCGGCCTGCGCATCGCCGCCGGTGGTTTGCCGGTCGATGGAAATCACAAACAAAATATCGCCCGCCTTGACCGCAGCACCTTCGGCCACGCGGCGTTCCAAAATCGTGCCGGGCGCGGGCGAGGGCAGCCTCAACACACCCAAATCAGGTACCAGCACGCCGTACACATGGGCTTTGCGTGTGTACGCACCTTCAAATAGAAACAGGCCGGTGGCCAGTGCAGCGCTGGCGACAAATATCGTCAGCACTGCAAAAGACACCGGCCTGGACAACTGAATGACTCCCAACCAATTGCGGTTGAGGCGTTCGACGGCTTCCCGGCGAAACAAATCAGTCATTCAAAATGTGACGCCCAGAGCGAATTTGCAGTGGGCAATCAGCTCACCACTTGAACCGTGAACCGCCGCTGACTTGGCGCAATTCGGCTGCAGCCAATTCGCGCGGAGCGGTAGGCTGGGCGGTTGCTGGAACGGTGACTTTGGAAGAAGTTTGCAGCATGGGAAGCGCTCCAAGGGTTGATATGTGCACGGAAATCGCGCCCTTTATTGGAAATCAACAACCCTGTTTGTGCAATATGCACACCCCTAAGGTTAGGGGGGTGTCACACCCGTTTCCGCGCGCTTGACCGGTAACCGAAATATTTTTAGCCGGAGCGCTTTGGCAGCGGCCTCTGGCGCGGTTGGGCAAAACATCTTTCGCGTCGCTTCCTCGAGCAATCGCGCCGCCGCGTTTTCGCTGACGTTCATCGTTACACCGATTTCGAAGTTGGTTTTGCCAAACGCATGCAACTGCAGGCTTTCCAGTTCGCGCCCACTCATCGCCGCATAGTCAGAGTCAGGGTCATCGGGCATCAGCACTTTGGCAGCAGCCTCCTGCGCAAGTACCGCAAAAAACTGCAAATTGGCCACCATCCGAGTCAACTCATCGCGCGCCGGGGGCAATGGCCTGAGTCGGTCAAAACCCAACAAAAAGTGGCGGCCTTCGGTTAGGTGCAGCGCAAGGCAAATTCCCGTGCGGCAGCCAAATTGCGCCCGGTTTTGCCACAGCTGTTCGTAACCAGCAGCACGATAAGTTTGCTCGTCCCATACACAGGGCAGACTCGAGCGCTTGCAAAACTGAGTTACCGGGTCTGTCAGGTTTTCGTCTGGATGTTCAACAAAAAACAATTCAAATTCAGGTGGGTCGTTGTCAATCGGCACGAAATCAGACTTGCCCAAACTGCGATCCACTACGGTCATAGCCGACATCAACTCAAAGCCCAGGTGATGGCAAAACCGAACTATCTCGGCTTTGAATTCATCCCGGTCCTTGACCGCGCGTATCGCTGAAAAATCGTACTGATCCATCACTCGCTGCTCACCTGTTCAAGCGGGTTGCGTTGGCCGCGCCGGGCAGCGGATCGCTGACAATTTGTGCCGACCATCGACACCACCCGCACCGCGAAAAAACCATGGACATTGACGCCGCAATGGCTGCCTCCGGCGTACCGCTCAACTTCGCTTGGTCGGTGCATGGCTGGCCAGTTTCATTGTGGCAGTTGGCATCGCTGGGCGAGCTGCGTTTGGCGCACTTGCACACCCGCGTTTTGCACAGCGGTTCACCGTCGCAAACGTGTCGTGGCCAAACGCTGTGGGCCGCACCGGCATCGCCGTCGCATGCGTATGCCGCCGTCGGCATCGCGTGGGATTGGGTGCGGCTCGACTGCGGCGTGGTGTGCCTGGCCGACCCGATGGGCCTGGTGTCGAACATCGCGCTGGTAGACGACGCCGGTGCCACCTTGCCGCCACTGGCTACGGTGGTCGAATTGCACGCGGTGTTGAACCCACTCGACTGGCAAAGCGAAGTCGAGCGTGCACTGGCGCAATTGCCCGCGGGTTACAGCGACATGGACGAGTAGCCCGCGGCAACCGACGTGCGACGGTGCGGGCGACACATCAACGTCAGCCGGGCCGCCACATTTCACGGTGCGGTATGCCGTCCTCGAGGTAGTCGTGGCCGGTCAGCACGAAGCCGAGCGACTGGTAAAACGCGGTCAAATAACGTTGCGCCGAGATGCGGATGCCCTGCCCGGGAAACGCCGTCACTGCGTGGGCCACCGCGCGTTGCATCAGTTCGCGGCCCAGGCCCACACCGCGCCCGGCCTGCGTGGTGAGCACGCGGCCGATGGCGGGTTCGGCATACTTCACGCCGGGCGACAACACCCGCGCATAGGCGCACGGCATGCGCTGCGCGGTGGCGGCGAACGCCTGCCCTGCTGAGTGCGCCACCGCGTCGCCAAGCGGCCAAGCCGCCAGGTGAAATGCCTGCGCGTCGAGCCCATCGACGTCGAGGTAAGCGCACTGCTGTTCGACGCCGAACACCTGCTGCCGCGCCATGAAAATAAACTGCAATTCCAGCAGGGTCAGGTCTATAAATTCACAGCCGCGCCAGACCACATTCGGCAAGGTGCTCATGGTCAACGCACCGCCGCGTCGTTGAGCCGCCGCGCCACCCAGGCCAGGCTGGCCCAGGTCATCACCGCGCACACCAGCAGCGGCGCGGCCAGCTCAGCCGCACCAAACGTTTCGCCCTTCAGCACCCGCGTCATCAGCGTCGATTGCGCCAGCGCGGGCAGCCACAGGTGCCACGCCGATTCGCCGTTTTGCCCGAGCACCGACACCAGCGGCAGCAGCGACACCACCGCCAGCACCACGGTGCTGTTGGCCTGCGCTTCTTTGAAGGTTTTGCAGCGGATCGCAATCGCCATCAACAGCGCCGACATCGCGGCAGCAAACGGCAGCAGCACCGCCACGAAAACAAGTGCCTCGCGCCAGCCGTACTGGAACATCGCTTGCAGCGTGTCGCTGCGCAGCAGCCACTGCGCCGGTAAAAAACTGAAGCAACTGAGCGCCGCAATCAACACCGCGACGCTGGCCACCGCGCCCCATTTGCCGACCACCAACGCGCCGCGCCGCGCCGGGTTCATCAGCAGCGGCTCGAGCGAGCCGCGTTCACGTTCACCGGCGGTGGTGTCGAGCGCAGCATTCAATGCGCCGTACAGCACCGCCATGATGACGAAAAAAGGCAGCATGCTGGTCAGCTGCGCCGCGCGCGTGCGGGCGCTGGCCAGGTCGCGTTCGAGCACTTCAAACGGTGCCAGCAACTCGGCCGACACACCGCGCAGCGCCAGGCCCAACGTCGCACGCTCCTGCGCATAAGCCGCGAGCAGCCGTTGTGCCCGTGCTGCACCAGCTTGGGCCTGCGCATTGCCGCTGTCGCTGACGATTTCAATCGCCGGCGCGTCGCCGCGCTGCACTGCGGCGTCGAAATCGGGCGGCACCACCAGCACCGGATCGCTCCATTTGCGCTCACGCAACTGCGCTGCGTAATCGGCCGGAGGTGCAGTAACGATGCGGGTCTGGCGCTGCAAAAAGTTCACCAAGCTCGGCGCCTGCGCGGCCCCGTCGACATAGACCTCGCGGCGCTCGGCACGGGTTTCGAAGCTGGTTAGCACGGCCGACAGCGCAATCAGCAACAGCGGCCCCAGCAACACGCTGCTGACCAGCACCACCGCCAGCGTGCGACGGTCGCGCAGGGCGTCGACAACTTCTTTCAGATACACCGCCCAGGCAGCACGCAACGTCGATAGGTGCGGTGAATTCAAGACCTGACCCCAGTAAGCGTGTGGGGCGGCGGCGCGCTCACCGGGTTGAACGCCAGCTGCACGAACGCTTCTTCAAAATCAGTGTGACCGGTCTGCGCGAGCAGCTGCTCGACGCTGCCCGCGGCGACGCTGCGGCCGTGCGCCACCACCACGACGTGGTCGCACAGCCGCTCGACTTCTTGCATGATGTGGCTCGAAAAAACGATGCACTTCGCGCCACCGGCGGGCGTGCGCAAAAAGCGCAGCGACTCGCGCAGGCTGCGGGTGGCGGGCACGTCGAGGCCGTTGGTCGGCTCGTCCAGCACGATGTGCGCCGGATCGTGCACCAACGCGCGGGCCAGCGCGATCTTCATGCGCTCGCCTTGGCTGAAGCCGTCGGTGCGGCGCCCGAGCAGTGGCTGCAAGTCGAACATGCGTGCCAGCTCCTCGACACGCGCGTGCGCCTGGTCGGCCGCCATGCCTTGCAGTGCGCCGTAGTAGACGATGTTTTCGCGCGCGGTGAGGCGCGGGTACAGGCCGCGCGCATCGCTGAGCACGCCCATGCGCGCCAGCGCTTCACGCGGCCGCGTGGCCACATCGATACCGGCGACCGACAGGCGGCCAGCGTCGGGTGCAATCAGGCCCGCGAGCATGCGCAGCGTGGTGGTTTTGCCTGCGCCGTTCGGGCCCAGCAGGCCGGTGATGCAGCCGTCGGCCGCGGTAAAGCTGATGTGCTCGACCGCGACGATCGGCGTCGCCGTGGCCTGCAGGTTAAAGACCTGGCGCGCGCTGCGCGGCGGCGCGGCGTAGCGTTTGGCGACGCGGTCGACCACGATCATGGCGCGGCTCCGGCGTTGGCGTTGGCGTTGGCGTTGGCGTTGGCGTTGCGGTTCGTATTGGCATTGGCACCAGTCGATGCAATCGACTCCACCGGCATGAACGTCGGTGGGCGCGGTATGCCGACCGCGCAGCTGGCATCGACCGCCAACGCAGCGGTGTCATCGGCGGCGTCGATGAACTTGAACAGCACATCGCGCATGCAGCCGATGCCCATCAACCCATGGCCCGCGTGGGGCACCACCACCTGCAGCGCTTTCGGGCCCCATGCGGCGGCGATGCGCGCGGCGTGGCGCGGCGGCGTGGCGGGGTCGAGCCCGCCGCTCAACAACAGCATGGCCGAGCGGCCGGCTGCTACCTGATAAAACGCAGCCGGCACCGCACCGCGCGGCCAAAACGCGCACACCCGTTGGTACAGCCGCGCACCGTGTTCGATGAACGGCGTGACCGGTGCGGTGGCCGCGCGGCTGATGCGGTCGGCACCCAGTTCCTCGGGCATGCGCGGCCCGTCTTCGGCGCACAGCACGCTGAAGTGCATGCCCATGGCGACACTGCTGCGCCGCCCGCTCGACAGCGCGCCCGACAAGCCCAGCAGCGCCTCGAAGCGGCCCGCAGCGGCCTCGGTGATCGCTGCAGGCAATGCCGCAGCCAGCATCGGCGCGTACAGCGGCCCACGCACCGCGCCGAGCAGCCGGTCGACATCGAGCACGAAGCTTTCGCGGCGGCCGGTGAGTGGGTGCGCCGCGGTGATGGGTCGGGGCAAGCTGGCCAGCAGCGCTGCCCAATCGGCGCGCAGATTCGGGTAGCGCGCGCTGCATGCCGCGTGGCCGGCGCAATCGGCGAGTAGCGCATCGAACGCGGCCTGCGTGTCGACGCCGGTGCTGGCGGGCAGCACCATGTCGGGCGGTGCCACGCCGTCGAGCACGCTGCGCCGCAGGTGGTCGGGGAACTGCCGCGCGTATTCGAGTGCAGCCCGCGTGCCGTACGACGCGCCGACCAGGTTGATGCGCTCGGCGCCCAGCTGCATGCGGACTGCATCGAGGTCTTGCATGGCAATGGTGGTGGTGAAAAACCGCAGGTCGTCGGCCGATTGCAGCGGCGCGGTAGCGGCCAGGCGCGCCAGGCACTGCCGCAGTTTTTGCACCTGCGCTGCGGTGTCGGCGGCGTCGGACAACGGCGCGTGGCGGGCGTCATCGCAGAGCAACGGGGTCGATTCACCCGTGCCGCGCTGATCGACGAACACGATGTCGCGCCGGTTGTTCAGCCGCGCAAACAACGGCATCACCGCGCCTGCTAAAGACCTGGCACTTTGCCCCGGCCCACCGGCAAGCAAAAACACCGGGTCGGGCGATAGCCGCCGCGCAATTGCCGGCACCAGCACATAGTGAATGGCAAGCTGCGGGCCGGCAGGCCGCGCGGCGTCGAGTGCGCGCTGCACCACGCCGCAGCGCACTTCGGTGGCAATGCCCGGCACGCGGCACGGCGTGGTGGCGGGCGATGGCGTGGCGGCGGCGTTGGTGTTGGTGTTGGTGTTGGTGTTGGTGTTGGTTGGTGTGGCGGCTGGCGTCACGGTGGGTGCGACCGAGCTCGATTCGGTTGGCACTGGCACTGGCACTGGCACTGGCACTGGCACTGGCGTTTGCGCTTCGCTACCCGCCACGCAGCCCACTCCGAACGCCGCCAGTGCGGCCGCCCGCCGTAACGCAGCCCGCCAGCTCAAGCCAGCAACCGCTTCAATTCGCCGCTCGCAATCAGCTTGGCCAGATCATTCGCGCCGCCGACCAGCGTGCCTTTGACAAACAACATCGGAAACGTCGGCCAGCCGGCCCACATCTTCAGCGCCAGCCGCTGGTTCCATTGGCTGAAGTAGCTGCCGAACTCCAGGTATTGGTACGGCACCGCGGCCGCATCGAGCGCCTTGCGCGCCCGTTTGACAAACGGGTTGCTGGCCATGCCGACCACCAACACCGAGTTCGACTGCGACGCCGCGTGCACGTTGTGCACCACCTCGGCATGCAGGTGGCTGACCGCATCGCGGACCGCGGGATGCACATGAGATTCGTCTAACAAAGTGCGTGGCATGGGGCGGCTCCGTCAACCAAAGACGGAAGGTTAGCGGACAGCGGCTGACCTCACCGCCTTCGCGCTCCAGAAGCCAATTGCGAGTCGCGAGTCGCGAAGTCGAAACCGAAACCGAAACCGAAACCGAAACCGACACCGACACCGACACGCCGGCCGCCGAACCATCAAATCCTCAAACCCCCAAACCGTTCGCCCTGAGCCCGTCGAAGGGGCTCTTCGGTACAGCCATTGCGGTGTCGGACTCAAGCCGTTCGCCCTGAGCTTGTCGAAGGGACCGCAAGCGCATCGCTGCCGGGCTTTGCCTCGCAGTGCAACCAATTCCCCGACCATCCATCACGAGCCTTTCGACACGCGCCGCACACGCTTGTCGACACCTCGTGGTCGCGCGACCGAACCCGTCGACAAGCTCAGGGCGAACGGTTGAACAAACCGGACCGGATCGGATCGGGTGTTGCGTGGTGCGTTTGCAATTACTTGATGGTTGTCGCGTATTTCAAGCTGTTGGCGGTGTTGATGTCGAAGCTGAACACCGAGGGTTGATTGCTGCCAGCTGGCGGCGTGCCGGAGCCTCGGTAATACGAACTCGACGTGCCGGCACCAAAGCTGCCCTGACCGCCCGCAATGCTGACAAACAGGAAGTTTTCCGCGCCAGCCCCTGCCACCTTCGCCAACTTGCCCAGGGTGGTGGCGGTTCGGGTGGTGGCGTCGTAGCTGACCAGATCGGCTTCTGAGAGGCTGTCGTTGGCGTTCACGTTGAGTGCAGCAAAAACGAAGCGCGTGTCGGCCACGCTGTTGTCGAAATTGATGCTGCTTGCAGCCGCTGTGGCGAGAGGCACTGCGCGTTTTGCGGCGTAAACCACCGCGCCGGTTTCGTCGATGAAATCCAGCGTGGGCAGCGATCGGGCCAGTTCGGCCGGCGCGCCGGTCGCCGCCGATCGAATCAATTGGTGCACGCCCGCAGCGGTCGTGTTGATGGTGGGCACCACGAAATCGGGGAAGTCGATTTGGGCCACCGCGCCGCTGGCCTTGTGGATGCGAAACATGCGCCAGCGGAACGCCGAATTGACGGTCGGCGAGGCGGACTCGGCAACGGTGAGGTACAGCACATCACGGCCCATCGCGGCTACTGTGAGCGTGCCGAGGGTGAACGTGCCAGGCCCGGTCGCCAACACGGTAGCGGTGGGGTTGGTGCGGGTGACTTTCAACACCGTCCAGCGGCTGGTGTTGGTTGTCTGGTCGATGACCGAGGTGAAGAAGTAATACGCGCTGGCATCGAAGCCGATCGGAAACCAGCTGTACCGCGGGCCGGGCAGGGTGGCCGCGCTGCCCAGCACGGTGTCGGTGAACGCTGCGCCTCCAGTGAAGTCGAGCACGCTGAGCTGGTTGGCGCGGCGCATCACCACCGATTTGTCGGTGCTCAATATGACTGCATTGCCAGTGCTGTTCGCTGGGCTCAGCGGGACGACGCTGCCCGCGCCGGTGTTCCACAACAAGATGGTGTCGGAGAACACCCAGGCACGTGGTGCCAACGTGGCCGCATCGCGCAACACACCGATCGGGACTTCTGTCAGCGCGCTGGACGCCAGCGTCCCGTTGGTGTTGAGTCGCAACTCGGTTGCTTCGAGCGGAGGATTTAAAGCGTCGAGGCAACTGATTCCAGCAACACGTGAATTGGCCGGTGTGGCGTAGTCGCCGGCGGTTAACCCGAAATCACAAAGGCGCGGCGTGCCTGAGCGAAAAACAAGGTCGCTTGCGGCAGTTGCGGCGGGTGCGCCAGTTCCCGGCAACACCGACACGGTTCGTGCCTTGCTGCCGTCTCGAAAAATAAGTGTGGCGGGTGAGATCGCCGAGACCTGTCGCGTGCTGCGGCTGACCGTGCCGCTCAATATCGGCCCGAGTGCGCCGCCGTCGGGCAGTACGTATGCAGCGTCGGTTTGGTTGGCGTTGACCAGTGCCAGCTTGTTCCCATCTGACGTGGCCCCGTAGGCCCAACCGTAGTTGCCGCCAGTGGGCGCTGTAGGCGCAGGCGCGGGCGCGGCTGGTGCTGGCGCTGGCGCTGGTGCTGGTGCTGGTGCAGGCGCCGGTGCAGCCGCGCTCTTGCTGCCGCCTCCGCCGCAACTGGCCAAGGTGAACACAGCGGCCATCAGTGAGGCCAAGACGGCGGCGTGGCGAATGGTGTGCGGAAAGGTCATGCGTGCTCCGGTGGTTGAGTCGGCTGAAATGGCGTGGGCGCGAATGTACCGGGGGGGGGGGGGGTGATGTCACAACCCCCCCGATGGACCGAGCGCTGCCGATCAGGCCGCGCCAGCCTGCACCAGCCGCCAGCGGCCGAACAACTCGTCGTCCAGCGCCTCCAGCCTGTGCTCGGTCGGCGTCGCCGTGCCGGCTTGCAAATGCGCAACGCAACCAAGACTGGCCTACGCGACGCGGCTTGCGCTGAGCTCGGCCAGGCTGACCAATGTGCGATCACGCAGCGGCACCGTCAGCGCACACCGCATCAGCGCACGGTCGTGACGTAGCGCAGGCTGTTGGCGGTGTTGAGGTCGAACGAAAACGCCTGCGGTGGTGTGCCGTTGGGTGGTGTGCCAGTGCCGCTGTACACGCTGTCGGTAACGCCGACGCCGGTGCTGCCCGGGCTGCTGGTGACGGCGACGCGCAGGTCGAAATCGTTGCCGATTCGGGACAAGCTTGCGAGGTTGCCCAGCGTGGTGGCCAGGCGGGTGTCGGTGTCGTAGCTGATGAGCGCAGCGCCTGAATAGGTGCCCGCGGCCAACGGGCTGCACGCGGCGAACACGAAGCGGGTGGCGTTGCTGCTGCTGTCCAAACGCAGCATGTCGGCCGCGGCGGTGGACACCGGTCGGCCGCCTTCTGCGGCGTACAGCACGCTGCCGTTTTCATCGATGAATTGCAGCGTGGTGCGCGGGCGCAACGGGTTCGGAAAGGCGTTGGAAGACTCGGATTGCAGCAGCTTGTGCACGCCGGTCGGGCTGGTGGTGAGGCTGGGTCGCACGAACGGCGGGTACACGGTTTGCGCCACGGCACCGCTGGCTTTGTTGATGCGAACGATGCGAAAGCGTGGTGTGTCGCCTGTCGCGCTGGCGTCGAGGCCGGTGAGGTAGAGCAGCCCGCGGCCCATCGCCGCGTCGGTGAAGCGGTCGCTGCCGGTGCCGGTGGCCAGCACCGATGCGGTCGGGTTGCTGCGGGTGATCTTCAGCACTGTCCAGCGAACCGTGTTGCTGGTCTCGTTGAGCGAGTCGGCGCGGAAGAAGTACGCCTCGGCGTCGAAGCCTATCGGCGTCCATTCGCTGCCGTTGGGCAAGCTGGTGACCGCGCCGAGCAGGGTTTCGGCGTAGGCCGCGCCGCCGGTGAAGTCGAGCACGCTGAGCGTGCCCGCGCGGCGCATCACCGCCGACCGGTCGGTGCTCAAGATCACCGCATTGCCAACGCTGTTGGCGGGGCTCAACGCCACGCTGGTGCCGGTGCCGGCGTTCCACAACACGATGCTGTCGGTGTAGATCCAGGCGCGCGGCGCCAGGTTGACCGGGTCGCGCAACACGCCGATGGGGTCTGCCGTCAACCTGCCGGCCCTTTGCACGCCGGTGCTGCCCAGCCGCAGTTCGTCGGTGCCGCCGTTGTTGCACAGCTTGCCGACCACGCGAGAGTTCAGCGGCCTCGCATAGTCGTTTGCGGCCAAGCCAAAACCACAATACAGCGCGTTCGATACGGCGGCCGGCGTGGCAACCGGCGCGCCGGTGTCGACGCGCATCGACAGGCTGCGCAGCCTGCCTTGGTCGATGTACAGCAAGGTATCTGGCCGCAGCGCGGTGACCTGCCTCGCGCTGGTACCGGTGCCGGTGCCGGTGCTGATGGTGCCGCTGGAGAGCAGCGGGCCACGGCTTGCGATCACGTCGGCGCTAAAGACCTGGCCACTCAGGTTGTAGGCAACCTCGGGTCGGCTGGGGTCGATCCACAGCAAGCCGGGCGCGCCGCGATAGGTCGGTGCGACCGAAGGCGGTGGCTGCGTGCCGCCACCGCCCGGGTTCGGCAATGCATCGCCTTTGCCACCGCAGGCACCGAGTCCCAGCACCGCGGCCAGCGCGGTGGCCAAAACGGTGTCCTTCAGCTGCGCCACCGAGGCAGCTGCGCAGGCTGTGCGGCGGTGGTTCATAGGGGCTGCGGTGGCAGTTGGTCGGCTTGCGCCGTCAGGCCAGCGCGTCATCCAGCACCTCGACCCAGTGCTTTACTGGTGTCGGCGTGCCGGTTTGCAAATGCGCAATGCAGCCGACGTTGGCCGAGATGATGCAGCTTGCGTCGACCTCGGCCAAGTTGGCCAATTTGCGGTCGCGCAGCTGCGTGGCCAGTACCGGTTGCAGCACCGAGTAGGTGCCGGCCGAGCCGCAGCACAGGTGGCTTTCGGCGGGTGGCAACTGCACCTCGAAGCCGAGGGCGCCCAGATGGGTTTCCACCCCACCGCGCAACTGCTGACCGTGTTGCAGCGTGCATGGCGGGTGGTAGGCCAAGCGCTTGACGGCGCGGCCGTGCGGGTTGGCTTTGCTGGCCAGCGGCTTCAATTTGGGTTGCAACAACGGCACCAATTCGGCCAGCAGCTCGCTCAGGTCGCGCGTCAATTCGCTGATGCGTTTGGCCTTGTTGGCGTAGGTCGGGTCGTGCGCCAGCGCGTGGCCGTAATCCTTCACGGTGACGCCGCAGCCCGAGGCATTCATCACGATGGCCTCGACCTTGCCTGACACCACGCTGGGCCACCACGCGTCGATGTTGCGGCGCATATCGGCCAGACCACCGGCTTGGTCGCCCAGGTGGCTGCGCACCGCGCCGCAGCAGCGCGCTTCTTCGGCCACCACCGTTTGGATGCCTGCGGCATCGAGTACGCGGGCGGTGGCGCTGTTGATGTTGGGCAGCATGGCCGGCTGCACGCAGCCCATCAGCATCAGCACTTTGCGTGGGTGTTCGCGCTGCGGCCAGCGCGCGGCGTTGGCTTGCGCTACGGCGCTGGCCTTCGGGGCCACTTTGCTGCGCAGGGCCGCCGGCAAAAACGCACGTGCTGCTTGACCGAGCTTCATGGCGGGTGCGAACGCCGGTGAATTCATGCCTTCTTTCAGCATCCAGCGCACGGTTTGTTCTGCCTTCGGGCGCGCCACTTTGGCGTCGACGATGCGCCGGCCGATCTCCACCAGCTCGCCGTACTGCACGCCCGACGGGCAGGTGGTCTCGCAGGCGCGGCAGGTCAGGCAGCGGTCGAGATGCGCTTGCGTTTTGCGCGTGGGCGGCACGCCTTCGAGCACCTGCTTGATCAGGTAGATGCGGCCGCGCGGGCCGTCGAGTTCATCGCCGAGCAACTGGTAGGTCGGGCAGGTCGCGGTGCAAAAACCGCAGTGCACGCACTTGCGCAAAATTGATTCGGCCTCCAGGCCGTCGGGGGTGTTTTTGAATTCGGGGGACGCATATTTTCTTTGCGAGCCGCCACGATCTATTGATTATCCACGGCTGGTATTCGTGAAAAACAAGACTGTGCAGCGTGTGAACGATCAGCGGCGTACCGGCCAGCCACGCCGCAAGCCGTCCCAGGACACCGGCTTTTGACGAATGGGTGTGGACGATTGTGTAGCCGCCTTTTTTGATAAGCCGGTAGAGTTTCCAAAACGCGACGAGATCGGAAAACGGATTGATGCTGCGTCCCATTTCCGGTAGAACTATAAGATGCGCGGTTTCGCGTGCCTGTGACAGGAGTTCGCCTTCGCGCCCCTTATCGATGCCGCTAACCAGCGTAACGTC
>JAYUGJ010000005.1:0-12238 GCA_043738425.1 Burkholderiales bacterium | reverse complement strand
GGCTCGAGTTCCACAAACGCGCCGTAGTCGGCGATGTTGGTGATCTTGCCGAACAAACGGGTGCCCTGTGGATAGCGGCGGTTCACGCCCATCCATGGGTCGTCGCCCATCTGCTTCAGGCCCAGTGACACGCGGTTTTTCTCGGTGTCGAACTTCAGGATCTTGGCGATGATTTCCTGGCCAGCCGTCACCACTTCGCTTGGGTGACGCACGCGGCGCCATGCCATGTCGGTGATGTGGAGCAGGCCGTCAATGCCGCCCAGGTCAACGAAGGCACCGTATTCGGTGATGTTCTTGACAACGCCCTTGACGGAAGAACCTTCTTTCAGGGTTTCCATCAGCTTGGCGCGCTCTTCGCCCATGCTGGCTTCAACCACAGCGCGGCGCGACAACACGACGTTGTTGCGCTTGCGGTCGAGCTTGATAACCTTGAATTCCATGGTCTTGTTCTCGTAGGGAGACAAGTCCTTGACGGGGCGGGTGTCGATGAGCGAGCCGGGCAGGAAAGCGCGGATGCCGTTGACCAGAACGGTCAGGCCGCCCTTGACTTTGCCGCTGGTCTGGCCGGTGACGAATTCGCCGGATTCCAGGGCTTTTTCCAGACTCATCCACGAGGCCAGGCGCTTGGCCTTGTCGCGGCTGAGCAGCGTGTCGCCGTAGCCGTTTTCGACCGAGTCGATGGCGACGGAGACAAAGTCGCCGACCTGGACTTCAATCTCGCCCTGATCGTTCTTGAATTCCTCAAGCGGAATGTAAGCCTCGGATTTGAGGCCCGCGTTCACAACCACATGGTTGTGATCAATGCGCACTACTTCAGCGGTGATGACTTCACCAGAGCGCATTTCAGAGCGTTCGAGTGATTCGTTAAACAGGTCGGCAAAAGATTCAGACATGAGTTTCCTAGTCCACAGAACAGGGTTCCAATAGCGAAATTGCTATTGTTTTTATAGCTGCTTGCGGCGGTTTGATATGGTTTATGCGGTTAAACGACTTGTAAAACCGCGGTTTGCGAAAATTTCCTGTTGACCTTGCGCCCCATGAAAGGAAAGCGCGTCGTGGATCAAAAGGGCCGGGTGCCTTGCCACCAGCCGATGACCTGCTCCAGCGATTTTTCAACCGTCAAATCAGAGTTGTCGAGTAGCCGGGCGTTTTCAGCAGGTTTTAACGGGGCGGCCTGGCGGGACATGTCCCTCGCGTCGCGCGCTTCCAAATCCTGTTGAATGGCGGCGATTGTAGCCGCGTTTCCCTTTGAAATCAACTGCTTGTGCCGGCGCTCGGCGCGATGAAGCGCGCTGGCGGTCAGGTAGATTTTCAGGGTTGCGTCGGGGAACACCACGGTGCCCATATCCCGGCCGTCAGCCACCAGTCCGGGAAGTTGGCGGAAACTTCGCTGCAGGTCAAGCAACGCGATACGCACCTGAGGATGTGCCGACACCCGGGAAGCCGCCATGCCGGCGGCCTCGGTGCGAATTGCCGCCGACACGTCTTCACTGTCCAGGAAAACAAGGTCGCCCTGAAATCGGACGGGCAACTCGCGGGCAATCTGCGCTACGCCGGCTTCATCGTCCAGCGCGACGCCGGCACGGGTGGCGGCAAAAGCGCTCAAGCGGTAAAGCGCGCCTGAATCGAGGTAGTGGTAGCCGAGCCGGTGTGCGGTCAGCGCCGCCAGCGTTCCTTTGCCGGAAGCGGTCGGGCCATCGACGCAAATGACCGGAATGTGGGTGATTTGTGCTTCGGTCACGGCAAACAGGGCTTCGAAATAGTCCGGGAAGGTCTTGGCGACACACTTCGGATCGAGGATCCTGACCGGCAACTGCGCCGGATTGAATGCTGCCAGCGAAAAACACATAGCAATCCGGTGGTCGTCATAGGTGTGAATGGCGGCGGCCGTCCACGCGGCCGGTTGGCTTGGCGGCGTAATTTTCAGGTAATCCGCACCTTCCTCCACTGTGGCGCCCAATTTTTGCAATTCACAAGCCATCGCGGCAATGCGGTCGGTTTCCTTGACGCGCCAACTGGCGATGTTGGACAGGCGGCTCGGGCCGTCGGCGTACAGCGCCATCACCGCCAACGTCATCGCGGCGTCGGGGATGTGGTTGCAATCCAGGTCAATGGCAGCCAGTGGCCAGCGGCCACGACACACCTCGACCCAACCAGCACCGCCAGTCACCTGCGCACCCATGGCACGCGCCGCCTCGATGAAGCGGATGTCGCCTTGGATCGAGTCGAGGCCGACGCCTTCGATGCGCAGCGGCGCGTCGATAGCGGCAATCGCACCCAATGCAATGAAGTACGAGGCCGACGACGCATCGCCTTCGACATGGATCGCACCCGGCGACTGATAGCGGCTGCCCGCTGGAATAACGAAGCGCTGCCAACCGTCGCGCTGCACCGCAATGCCGAAGCGTGCAAGCAAGTTCAGCGTGATGTCGATGTACGGTTTCGAAATCAGCTCACCGTCGATTTCAATCGTGGCCGATTCGGTCGTACACAACAAAGGCAACGACAGCAGCAGCGCGGTGAGAAATTGGCTAGACACATCGCCACGCACCCGAATAGGCACGCTCAGATCGACCACACCAGACGCGGTCTGCACGCCCGGCTGCAGCTTCAGCGGTGGAAACCCCGGCTGCCCGAGATAGTCGATGCGGCAGCCCAGCGGCCGCAACGCATCGACCAGATCGGCGATGGGGCGCTCGTGCATGCGCGGCACCCCGCGCAGCTCGAAGCAGCCGTTTTGCGTCGCCGCCAACATCGCCAACGCCGCGGTCAGTGGCCGCATCGCGGTTCCCGCGTTGCCGAGAAACAGCGCCGCCTGCTGAACGTTGAGATTTCCGCCAAGGCCGGTAATGCGCACTGCGGCGTGGTGGCCGCTGACGGTGTCGACGCCGCAGCCGAGGCTGCGCAGTGCGGTCAACATGACGTGCGTGTCGTCGGAGTCGAGCACATCGTGAATCGTCGTCGTGCCGTCGCTTAAACCTGCCAGCAGCAGCACCCGGTTCGAAATACTTTTAGAGCCCGGCAGGCGCACCACACCGCTGGCGCGCAGCAACGGTGGAATATCGAGAAACGGAATGGCGTACATCGGCGGTTGATGAAAAAAATGGGCAAGGTGGGCCAGGGTGTCGCAGCGTGCGTGTGGCGCAGGCTGTGTGCGGCGCGCTGTCGGTGCGTCAGCGTGGTGGCGTGCCTTTGCCTTCGTTCATCGACCAGGCCGAACGTGCCACCGACGCACCGCGTATCAAACCTTCGAGCGCCTGGGTGTTACCGCTGGTCATCGCATGTTCGAGCGCTATCAGCGCCTGACCGAATTGCCGCGACTGCTTCAGCAACTCGTCGCGGTTGGCCAGCAAGATGTCGCGCCACACCGCGGGGTCGCTTGCCGCGATGCGGGTGAAGTCGCGAAAACCAGGTCCGGCCAACGACAGAAAATCGCGCCCGGCCGGTTGCCCCGACACACCATTCAAATAAGCGAACGCCAACAGGTGCGGCAGGTGGCTGATGGCGGCAAACGCGGTGTCGTGGTTTTCCGGCGTCATGCGCAGCACCCGCGAGCCGATAGCGGCCCAGGCATCGGTCGCCTTTTGCAACAGCTCGGGCGAGGTTTGCGCAAGAGGTGTCAGGATCACTTGCCGACCCTGGTACAGCGTCGCGTCCGCGTGCTCGATGCCGGCGACTTCTTTGCCCGCAATCGGGTGCGCCGGCACGAAGTTGGCGAGCCGGTTCTTCAATGCCCTGCGTGCCGCAGCCACCACATCTTGCTTGGTGGAGCCCACGTCCATCACCAGCGTACCGGGAGCGATCAATTGGTGGATTGCGCGAAAGGTGGCTTCGCTGGCGGCCACCGGCACCGCGATCAACACCAGGTCAGAGCCCGACACCGCCAACAACGCAGATTCCGCGGGTTGGTCGATCACACCCATCTGCCGTGCTTTCTCGGTCGTCGACGGCGATTTGCTGTAGCCGATCACCCGCTTGACCAAGCCGGCGCGGCGCAGCGCCAGCGCAAACGAGCCACCCATCAGCCCGCAGCCGATCACGCCGAGTTGGTTAAACATCGATGGCTCGCGACCGGTCAGTGCACATCGATCGGGTAGGTGCCCAGCAGCTTGAAAAAAGCGCAGACCTCACGCAATTGGGCGAGCGCTTGGGCGACGGCGGGTTGGCTCGGGTGGCCTTGCAGGTCGATGTAGAAGTAGTACTCCCATTGACCCGAGCGGGCAGGGCGCGACTCGAATCGAGTCATCGACACGCCATGGGTTTTCAGCGGCACCAGCATGTCGTACACCGCACCCGAACGGTTGGCCACCGACACCACCAGGCTGGTGCAGTCGTGGCCCGATGCCTGCGGTTGCGGGTGGCGCTGCGGGTCGCTGACGACCGCAAACCGGGTGCGGTTGTGCGCATCGTCCTGGATGGCTGGCGACACGACATGCAGGCCGAATTCGCTGCCGGCGCGGTCACCCGCCACAGCGGCGAGCTTGGCGTCTAGGCTGGCCAGGCGTGCGCCCTCGGCATTGCTTGATACCGGTCGCCGCTCGACGTGAGGCAAGTGGCTGCTGAGCCATGCATGGCACTGCGCCAGCGCTTGCGGATGGGCACACACCGCATCGATATCGGTCAAAGAGTTTTCGCGGCGCAGCAGGTTGTGGCGCACGAACAAGCTGGTCTCGCCGATGATGAACAGCGGCGTTGTCAGAAACAAATCGAGCGACCGCGCCACAACGCCTTCGGTCGAGTTTTCAACTGGCACCACGCCGAAGTCGGCGGCACCGGCTGTGGTCGCACGAAACACCTCATCGATGCTGGCGCAAGGCACGCGCACGATCGACGAGCCGAAAAATCCCAACGCTGCAGATTCACTGAACGTGCCGGCCGGTCCCAAATACGCCACGCGGGTCGGCGTTTCCAAAGCCCGGCAAGCCGACATGATTTCGCGCCAGATCGGGGCCACGCTTTGCGACGCCAGCGGACCCGGGTTGGTTGTTTTCAAGCCGTCGATGACCTGTGCTTCGCGTTCAGGTCGAAACGCCACCGAGCCTTCTTTTTTCTTGACCTCACCGACCCGCAGCGCCAGAGCCGCACGGCGGTTCAGCAAACCGAGCAGATCCAGGTCCAGCGCGTCGATCTGGCTGCGCAGCGCCAGCAGCTCGGGCTGCAACGCACTCGTCTTTTCAACCATGGCGGGCCTCGAACGCTTTCATGTGATGCACCAGCGCCTGCACCCCCGCAAGCGGCATCGCGTTGTACAGGCTGGCCCGCAACCCGCCGACCGATTTATGGCCTTTGAGATGCAACAAGCCAGCGTCTCGGGCACAAGCCAAGAACGGCTCCACAAGCGCATCATCGGCCATGAAAAATGGCACATTCATGCGCGAGCGGCAGGACACGTCGACCGGGTTGCGATACAGGCTGGATGCGTCGATGCAGTCATATAGAAGCTGCGCCTTGGCCTGGTTCCTGACTTCGATTGCCGCAATGCCTTTCACGCCCGATTCGGTTTGCCGCTTGAGCCACTGAAACACCAGGCCGGCGATATAGATTGCATAGGTAGGCGGCGTGTTGAACATCGAACCCTGCTCCGCAACCAGCCGATAGTCGAACACCGAAGGACACGCTGGAAGCGCATACCCCAGCAAATCGTCGCGCACGAACACCAGCGTTAATCCTGCGGGGCCGATATTTTTTTGCGCACCGGCGTAAGCCAAACCAACCCGGCTCCAGTCCACGCCGCGCGACGCGATGTGCGACGAGCAATCGATCACCAGCGGCGCGTCACAACCAAGCGCACGCAGGTCGGGCAGCTGCGCAAACTCGATGCCATCGATGGTTTCGTTGCTGCACAGGTGGACGTACGAAGCCGCAGCGGTCAACTGCCAAGTAACCGGAGTCGGCAGCCGCAACGGCCGGTCGCCACTGACCTGCGCGGCTACGTTGGCCTGGCCATAGCGCTGGGCTTCCGCATGTGATTTCCGTGACCACGTGCCAGTCAGCACGAAATCGGCGTTGCGGTTAGGCAAGCGCGCCATCAGGTTCATCGGCACGATGGCGTTTTGGCCCAAGCCGCCGCCTTGCATGAACAGAATGTGAAAGTTGCTGGGAACGGCCAACAACTCACGCACATCGCATTCAGCCTGCTCGCATATCGCCATGAAATCACGGCCGCGGTGACTCATTTCCATCACGCTGACGCCGCTGCCGCGCCAGTTGACCAGCTCGGCCGCGGCTTGCTCTAAAACCTCAGCCGGAAGTGCTGCCGGACCGGCCGAAAAATTAAACGGGCGATCCATCGATCGATTACTTGGCAGGCGCTTTGGCAGCACCTTTTGCTGGTGCTTTGTCAGCGGATCCTGCGGTGGCGGTGGTCAGTGCCGCACGGATATTTTCGTCCAGCGATTTGACCTTAGGCTCCACTGCCGGGCGCGCGTCGGCTACCAGTTTTTGCACGAAATTCCGGAAAATTTCGGGCATGGTTTGTTGGTATTTTTTGTAGGCAGGCGAATCGAGTGTGGCGACCAACGACTTCAATTCGTCCTCGGTCATCTGCTCGGCCAGCGAGGTGCCGATGGTTGACGGCGCGAGCTTGACTGCGCGGTCCGTCACCAGCGGCACCGTCTCGTCGACGTACTTCTTTGCGATGGCATCGATCGATTTCGCCACGCTCTCGCGCTTTTCGGCCGGCACCTGGTTTTGTATTACCCGGTTGGCCTGTTGCAGCAACTGGCCGGCCGGTTCCTGTGCCAACTTGCGCGCGGTTCCTTCCACTTCGTTTTGCTGCAGCAGCATCACTTTGTTGATGAGCTCTTTTTTCGCAGCAGACATGGGTGCTGCGGCAGGCGCAGCCGTCGTCGCAGCCGGAGCAGCACTTTGGGCCTGTGCTTGTGCGGCTACGCAAAGCGCGGTCAGCGCGATCAGTCGAATCAATTTCATTAGTTGTTCTCAGAAGGTGGCGTACCGGAGTCGTCGCCAGGGGCAGGGGAGTTGTCCACATCTTGGTCGGTCGATGAATCGGGAAGTTCAGCCGCGGCGTTTGCGGCATCGACATCGTTTTCGACGATGCGCTGCAGGCCGCTCAACGTCGAGCCGTTGTCGAGTGCGATCAGGGTCACGCCTTGGGTAGCGCGGCCGAGTTCGCGAATCTCTGAGACGCGGGTACGAACCAGCACGCCTTTGTCGGTGATCAGCATGATTTCATCGTCTCGGCGCACCAGCGTTGCCGCGACGACCTTGCCGTTGCGGTCGCTTTGCTGGATGGCGATCATGCCTTTGGTGCCGCGACCATGGCGTGTGTATTCGGCAATGCTCGTGCGTTTACCGAAGCCGTTGGCGGTGGCCGTCAACACGCTTTGGGTTTCATCTTCGGCCACCAGCATGGCAATGACGCTGTGCACTTCTTCCAGCATCATTCCGCGAACGCCGCGGGTATTGCGGCCCATAGGGCGTACGTCGTTTTCATCGAACCGCACCGCCTTGCCTGCGTCGCTGAACAACATCACGTCGTGCTGGCCATCGGTGATGGCCGCGCCGATCAGAAAGTCGCCTTCGTCCAGGTCGACCGCAATGATGCCGGCCTTGCGCGGGTTGCTGAATTCATTGAGCGAAGTCTTTTTGACGGTGCCTTTGGCAGTCGCCATGAAAACGAAGCGTTCGGCCGGGAAGGTGCGCGCCTCACCCGTCAGCGGCAACACCACGTTGACTTTTTCGCCCGGCAGCAGCGGAAACATATTGACGATCGGTTTGCCGCGCGAGTTGCGTGAACCTTGCGGTACTTCCCACACCTTGAGCCAGTACACCCGGCCCTTGTTGGTGAAGCACAAGATGTAGTCGTGCGTGTTCGCAATAAACAACTGCTCGATCCAGTCGTCTTCCTTGGTCTGCGTGGCCTGCTTGCCGCGGCCACCGCGTTTTTGCGCGCTGTACTCGGCCAGCGGCTGGCTCTTGAAGTACCCGGTATGGCTGAGCGTCACCACCATGTCGGTCGGCGTGATCAGGTCTTCGGTACCGAGGTCCTGGGCGTTGTGCTCGATCACGCTGCGTCGAGCGCCGACTTTGGTCTGGCCGAACTCTTGTTTGATCGCTGCCAGCTCGGTGGCAATGATTGAGGTCACCCGCTCTGCCGTCGACAGAATATTCAGAAGGTCGGCGATCTCGGCCATCACCTCCTTGTATTCCGCAATGATCTTGTCTTGCTCCAAGCCCGTGAGCCGTTGCAAACGCATTTGCAAAATTTCGCCGGCCTGGTCTTCGCTGAGCCGGTACAGGCCATCAGACTGCAGGCCGAATGTTTTTAGCAACCCCTCAGGTCGGAACGCATCGCGACCACCTGGTACGTCGCCTTGCGCTCGCGAAAGCATTTCACGCACCATCGACGAATCCCAGCTTTTGCTCATCAGCGCCGCTTTCGCGACCGGCGGCGTGGGAGATGCTTTGATCGTCGCAATGAATTCGTCGATATTGGCCAGCGCAACTGCCAAACCTTCGAGCACATGGCCGCGTTCGCGGGCTTTGCGGAGTTCGAAGACGGTGCGGCGGGTCACGACCTCACGGCGGTGCTCGAGGAACACCACGATCAGGTCCTTCAAGTTGCACAACTTCGGTTGGCCGTCGATCAGCGCCACCATGTTGATGCCGAAGGTGTCTTGCAGCTGTGTTTGCTTGTAGAGGTTGTTCAGCACCACCTCGGGCACTTCACCACGCTTGAGTTCAATGACGACGCGCATGCCGTCTTTGTCCGACTCGTCTTGGATGTGGCTGATGCCCTCGAGCTTTTTTTCGTGCACCAGCTCGGCCATGCGCTCGAGCAGATTCTTTTTATTGATTTGGTACGGAATCTCGTCGACGATGATCGACTGGCGCTGCCCTTTGTCGATGTCTTCAAAGTGACATTTCGCGCGCATCACCACGCGGCCGCGGCCGGTGCGGTACCCGTCGCGCACGCCGCTCAGCCCGTGGATGATTCCGGCGGTCGGAAAGTCCGGCGCGGGAATGATTTCCATCAGTTCGTCGATTGAGGCACCCGGGTTGCTTAACAAGTGCAAACAGCCGTCGACGACCTCATTGAGGTTGTGCGGCGGAATGTTAGTCGCCATACCCACGGCGATGCCGCCCGAACCATTAACCAGCAGGTTCGGCAGGCGGCTGGGCAGCACCAAAGGCTCTTTTTCACTGCCGTCGTAGTTGGGTCCGAAGTCGACCGTTTCTTTTTCGAGGTCGGCGAGCATTTCGTGCGCAATTTTTGCCAGCCGAATCTCGGTGTACCGCATGGCCGCCGCGTTGTCGCCGTCAACCGAGCCGAAATTTCCTTGGCCGTCCACCAGCATGTGGCGCAGCGAAAAGTCTTGCGCCATCCGCACGATCGTGTCGTACACCGACTGGTCACCGTGCGGGTGATATTTGCCAATCACATCGCCGACGATTCGCGCAGATTTCTTGTACGGCCGATTCCAGTCGTTGCTTAGCTCGTGCATTGCAAAAAGCACACGGCGATGAACTGGCTTGAGCCCATCTCGTGCATCGGGCAATGCCCGACCGACGATGACGCTCATGGCGTAGTCGAGGTACGACCGCCGCATTTCCTCTTCAAGGCTGATCGGAAGCGTCTCTTTGGCGAATTGGCTCATGCGGGTGGCTGACTTTCAGGGCGCGATGGTGCGGTAGATGCGCAAATTTGCGGCAAATACCAATTTGAATTGTAGGTGGCCTCAATCGTTGTCGATCCACAACATGAAGGCGCACGGCACTGCGCAATCGAGTCAACCGAGTACTTCGTGAATACCCTATGGCACAATAAAAAAGTTCGAAAAAAGTCGCTATTTTGATTAGTCGTTACCTCGAATCCGAAGCGTGTTCGGACTTTCGCTGCGTACCAAGTTGCACCATCCCATCGAGAGGAAAAACATGAATAAATTGAACAAAGTTACTGCGCTTTTCGCCGTGGTTGCCATGACTTCATCGCTTGGTACCGCTTTCGCCCAATCAGCAACCGTGGACAACTGGGTAAACCCAAACGGACTGCCTTGGAAGAACGGCACCAATGAACACTGCTGGCGTGACGCGAATTGGACGCCTGCAACGGCATTGGCAGGATGCGACGGTGCACTGCAACCGGCAGCCGCCAAGGAGCCGATGGCTGCTCCTGCCGCTGCAGCTCCGGCTGCCACCCCAGCACCGGCAGCCGCGGCCCCAGCAGTCGTTCCTGCGCCAGTAGTTGCGCCTGCCAGCGAAAAGATCACTTTCGCCGCAGATGCTTTTTTTGATACCGACAAGTCCGCGTTGAAGCCAGCCGGCAAAGCGAAGCTGGACGATGTGGTCAGCAAGCTCAGCGGCATGAACCTAGAGGTCATTGTTGCGGTGGGTCACACCGACTCCACAGCCTCCGACGCATACAACCAAGCGCTGTCAATGCGCCGGTCGGCTGCCGTCAAAGCCTATTTGGTGGCCAAAGGTGTTGAGAAAAACCGGGTTTACACCGAAGGCAAAGGTGAGAAAAAACCGGTGGCCGATAACAAAACCAGCGCGGGTCGCGCACAAAACCGTCGCGTTGAGATCGAGGTCGTGGGAACACGCGCCGCCAAGTAAGCGGTTATCTAAAACGAACAAAAAACCCCGCCTCGGCGGGGTTTTTTTTTCGTGGTGTATCAGTACTGAGCACATTCGGTTGTCGGGTGCGGCCGTTATCGGCACCGGGGTGTTGGCGTGATTTTTTTACGAAGCGGGAGCCGCGACCTTTCGCGTCGCAAGACAAAACACGTTCGTTACCATGCACCCATGAATACCAACGCTGACCCTCAAGAACTTGCGAAATTCAGTGCGTTAGCGCACCGGTGGTGGGATACCGAAAGCGAATTTCGCCCACTTCATCAGATCAATCCGTTGCGCCTCGAGTGGATAGACCAGCGCGCTCGGGTAAGCGGGAAGCAGGCGCTCGATGTCGGATGCGGCGGCGGCATTCTTGCTGACGCCATGGCGCGACGCGGTGCAAACGTGCTCGGCATTGATCTTTCGACGAAAGCGCTTCGGGTTGCGGCGCTGCATGCGCTAGAGGCTGAGACTCCATCGGTTGAATATCGCGAGGTGTCTGCGGAAGCGCTCGCGCTCGAGATGCCAGCACACTTCGATGTGGTTACTTGCATGGAGATGTTGGAGCACGTCCCAGACCCGGCATCGGTGGTAGCCGCCTGTGCTTCGTTGTGCAAGCCCGGCGGATGGATTTTCTTTTCCACCATCAACCGCAACCCAAAGTCGTTTCTATTCGCCATCGTCGGCGCTGAGTACCTTTTGAAACTGCTGCCTAAGGGCACGCATGAATACGCCAAGTTCATCAAGCCGAGCGAACTCGCCGGCTACGGTCGTGCCGCAGGTTTGTCGGTGGATGAATCGTCAGGGCTGGAATACAACCCGCTCACTCGGCGTTATTGGTTATCTGACAACACCAGCGTCAACTACATGCTGGCCTGCCGCAAACCAGAATGACGGTCAATGCAAACGCCGTGCTGTTCGACCTCGACGGCACGCTCATAGACAGCGCGCCGGACTTGGCTGGCGCGGCCAACGAAATGCGGCGAGCACGTGGGCTTCCAGATGCTCCCTACAGCACGCTTCGAGCCATGGTCGGCTCAGGCGCGCGTGGCCTGGTCGGTGTGGCGTTTGGCGTGCAACCGGGTGACGATGCTTTCGACGCGTTACGCGATGAATTTCTAGTCCGCTACGAGGCGCGGATGACACAGCTCACCAGGGTGTTCGATCAGGTTGGCGAGATGCTCGACACACTGGACAGACGACGCGTTCCGTGGGGAATCGTCACCAACAAGGCCACGCGCTTTGCAGATCCGCTGGCACGCGCGTTGGGTTTGCACGGCCGAGCAGCCGTCCTGATCTGCGGCGACACCACGGCCCATTCGAAACCCCACCCGGCACCTTTGCTGGAAGCTTCTCGCCGGATGCAACTCGATCCGACCCAATGCATCTACGTCGGCGATGACATTCGCGACATGCAGGCCGGCCGCGCGGCTGGTATGCGTACGGTAGCGGCGACTTGGGGCTACCTCGGGGTGGGCGAGCCTATCGACGCATGGGGTGCACACCACACTGCCACCAATGGCCAGGACGTATTGGATCTGTTGTTTTTGTCTTAAACTCCTCGCTCTGGGACCGACCTGGCTTCGACGTGGGTGCGGATTTGGACTAGGGCATGCCGAGCACCAGTTCGCTCGTAAAACCACTGGAAACAAAGTAACTG
>JAYUGJ010000004.1:0-34183 GCA_043738425.1 Burkholderiales bacterium | reverse complement strand
TGCCCGAGCGCGACGCGGCGGGTGCGGTGGTCGGCCTGGTCGAATCGGTGGTCGACATCAGCGACCGCAAGATCATGGAAGACGCCATGCGCGCCAGCGAAGAACGCCTGCGCACCATCATGGAAAGCGCGCTCGACTACGCCATCTTCACCACCGATGTGCATTGCATCGTGATGAGCTGGAGCGACGGTGCCGAACGGCTGCTCGGCTACACCGCGGCCGAGATGCTGGGCTGCGACGCGCGCATTATTTTTACGCCGGAACACCGCGCAAGCGGCGGCCCCGAGGCCAGCAAAACCAGCGCGCTGGCCGATGGGCGGTTCGAGATCGACGGCTGGCGCGTGCGCAAAGACGGCACCCGGTTTTGGGCCAGTGGCATGTTGATGCCGCTGCGCGATCAGTACCGGCCGCAGCACCCGATGCCGCCCGCGCACCGCGCCGGAAAAACGCCCGACGCCAGCGCCGACCACGACGATCCGCGGGCCGGCTTTTTGACGGTGCTGCGCGACGTGAGCGATGCGCGGCACGACAAGCTGCTGCTGGAACGCCAGGCCACCGCGCTGCAAGATTCCGCACGCCACAAAGACGAATTCTTGGCGATGGTGGCGCATGAATTGCGCAACCCGATGGTGCCGCTGCGCAACGCAGTGCAGCTGATGCGCAAGGCCGGCGGCGACCCGGTCGACCGCGACAAGTGGTGCGCGATGATGGACCGGCAAATCAAGCAAATGACCGCGCTGATCGACGACTTGCTCGACGTGAGCCGCATCAGCCGTGGCGAAATCACCTTGCGCACTACGCCCCTTTTGTTGGTGCCGTTGCTGCGCGACGCGGTGCAATCGAGCCGGCTGTACGTCGAAGCCGCGGGCCACGTGCTGACGTTTGCCGCACCACTGCAGGCAACGCAAACCGCCGGCGTCGCACACACCGATACCGCCGCTGACGCATCGGCCAACGCACCTGCCAACGCACCGACCGGTGATGCCGACCTGGTAGTCGCAGCCGATGCCACGCGCTTGTTGCAGGTGTTCGCCAACCTGCTGACCAACGCGGCCAAGTTCACCCCGCGCGGCGGCCACATTCGGCTGGCGTTGCAGCGCGACGGCGCGCATGCGGTGGTGACGGTAGAAGACAACGGCATCGGCATCGAGGCCGACATGCTGCCCAAGGTGTTCGAGTTGTATGCCCAGGTGGAAAGCGCCAAAACCACCTCACAGGGCGGGCTGGGCTTGGGGCTGGCGATCGTGCGGCGGCTGGTGGAATTGCACGGTGGCAGCGTGGCGGCCAGCAGCCCGGGCGCAGGCCGCGGCAGCCGGTTCACCGTGCGCCTGCCGTTGTGCGCTGTGCCGCCCGAGCTGCGGACGCCACCCGCGCCACCCGTGCCACCTGACACGCTGCGCTAAGCCGGGCCACCCGCTGCGCTTGAATCTGATGTCGATACGCAGCCGCTTGTTGTTGCTGATGCTGGTGGTGCTGGTGCCGGGGATGGCCGCGGCGCTGTGGATCGTCAAACAAACCTACACCAGCGAACGGCAGGCAGTCGAGCGCAATTTGACCGACACCACGCGGGCGCTGTCGATGGTGGTCGAAGCCGAACTCGACAAGCGGGTGGCGATTGCGCAGGTGCTTGCGGCATCGGAAACATTCGACCAGCCACTGCCGTTGCCTGCTGCCGCGCTGAACCGGTTCGGCCAACGTGCGCGGTTGGCGATGGCGGGTTTAGGCGGCGGCGTGGTCTTGAGTTCAGCCGCAGGCGAATTGCTCAACACCGAAGACGGCAGCGTGGTGCCAGGTCTACAGCCCGCCAAAGATGCTGCACTGGCCGCACCGAGCGCACCCGCACCCGCACCACCGGCGGCCGACGCGGCCACGCTGCCCGCCAGCGGCGTGGCCGAGCGCTTGTACGACGCGGCGCACATCGGTGGCCTGGAGCCGCGCCGGGTCGGCGGTGAGCTGCGTGCGCTGGTGGTGCAGCCGGTGCTGCGCGATGGCCGCGCGCTGTTCAATGTGGCGGTGACGGTGCGGCCCAACGAGCTGCAAAAAATCATCGACGCGCAGCGCCTGCCGAGCGACTGGAACGCGACCGTGCTCGATGCCACCGGCACGGTGGTGGCACGCTACCCCGGCAACCTGGCTTACGCAGGCCGCGCGGCCACCCCCGATTTCAAAACGCAGCTGGCCGAACGCCGTGAAGGTTTGTTCAACTCGATGACGCTCGACGGCGACTTGGTCACCGGCTACTTCAGCACCTCGGCGGCGGGCTGGACGTTCGTTACCGCGATGCCGCAACCGAGCTTCGCCGGCTTGTTTCCGAACACCGTGCAGCACGTGGCGTTGGGCGGCTTGGCGCTGCTGGCGTCGGCGCTGCTGGGCACGCTGTGGGTGGTGCGCGGCATCACGCGGCCGGTGTTGTCACTGACGCGGGCGGCGGCCCAAATGCAGGCCGGCCAACCGGTGGATCGGCAGCCGACCGGCAGCGTTGAATGTGACGCGGTGAACCGCGCGCTGGCCGATGCGGCCGATGCCTTGCGCAGCGCCAACGCCGACCTCGAACAGCAGGTCAGCAATGCGGTGGCGCTGACCCGCGAGGCGCTGCAGCGGGCCTCCCACAGCGAACGTCTGGACGCATTGGGCCGCTTTAGCGGCGGCGTGGCGCACGACTTCAACAACCTGTTCGGCGTGATCAGCAACAGCGCGCATTTGATTCAACGCCATGCCACCGGGCCTGAACTGCAGGTGCCGGTGAACGCCACGCTGCGGGCGGTTGAAGTGGGCAGCCGCCTGACGCAATACCTGCTGCGCTTTTCGGCGCGCCAGCCGGTGCGCCCGCAAACGATTCATCTGCAGCAAGCGCTGCCCGATGCCCGCGAATTGCTGCAAACCGTCGTCGGCAGCGGCGTGCAGGTCACGGTGGCGGTGGCAGCACACACCGAGCGGGTGACGGTGGACGCGAGCGAGTTCGAGTTGGCCCTGACCAACCTGGCCTTCAACGCGCGCGATGCGTTGCCGCAAGGCGGCCAGGTGCGGGTGGAAGCGCGCAATGCCGACGCTGACGACAGCGCGGGCCTGGGCAGCGGACGCTATGTGTTGGTGACCGTGACCGACGACGGCAAAGGCATCAGCGACGATTTGGTCGCGCGCGTGTTCGAGCCTTTTTTCACCACCAAAGCCGATGCCTTGGGCGGCGGTGCGGCCACCAACGGCGGCCGCAGCGGCACCGGTTTCAGCCTGGCGCAGGTACGCGGGTTTTGTGTGCAAGCCGGTGGCACCGCCCGCATCGACAGCACCGTCGGGCTGGGCACCACCGTGTCGATGCTGCTGCCGGCGCACCAGGGCGCTGCGGTGAGCGCACCACTGCACACGCCCACTGCGCCGGCAATCTGGCAGCCCGCGGCAATTGCGAGTGCGGTGGCGCAATTTGATGTGTCGGCGGTTGCGTCATCGGGTGTGGCATCCGGTGCGTCGGCTGATGCGCCATCGGTTGGGTCACCCGATGCGCGGCGCCCGACCCGGGTCGGCGGTGGCCGCTCGGGCCAGCTCCGGCTGCTGCTGGTCGAAGACAACGCCGCGCTGGCCGAGGTCACCACCGCGCTGCTCGAAGCGTTTGGCTACCGCGTGCAACACGCGATCGACCCGCCGGCGGCCTTGCAGCTGCTGGCGCAGCAAAGCTTCGACCTGATGCTGTCCGACATCGTGATGCCCGGTGCCATGAACGGTGTGGCGCTGGCCCGCCATGTGCGCACGCACTGGCCTGCGCTGCCAGTGGTGTTGATCACCGGCTACACCACCGCGCTGGCACCCACCGATGAATTCACCGTGTTGCACAAACCGTGTTCACCAGAACAGTTGGTGGACGCGTTGCAGCGGGCTGCGGCGGGGGTGTCGACGGTGATGTCGGCTGACGCTACCTGAGTCGGCCTGCGCCCACCTGAATCGGCGGGCAGGCGGGCGTGAACCAGGCGGGTGACGGTCACACGCCCATCCGCCGACACCTCGTCATTGAACTGGTCGCACGCACGGCTGGGTTGCCGATGAGCAGGCGGTGCCAGGTCTATAGCGCAGCGGCGCAACTGCCGCGAACCTGCCGGGTAATTTCAGCGCGACAGCCGCGCAATCAACAGCCCGAACGCCAGTGCCGCAGCCACCGCGGCCAATGGGTTTTCGCGCACGGTGGCGCGCAAGCCGCCCGCCCACGCTTCGCTGATTTGCCGCGCTGCCTCGCCGCGCTCGTGGATCAGGTCGTTGGCCTGACTTACGCTGTCATGCAGCCGCTGCACCTGCGGTGCGGCCTGCGCTGCCACTCGGTCGATCGTGTCGTGGGCCACGCCAGCCGCGCTGGTCACCACATCGGCCGCAGATGGAACCTCAGGCGCGCGCGCCACCGGCCCGGGGTCTGCGGAGGCAGCCGCGTCGTGGCCATCGAACGCCTGGTCGATTGCGGCAAACGAATCCGCCGAGCCGTCGAAAGGATGTGCAGTAGTCATGGTGTGGCCTTGGGTAGTGGTGAAAAAAATGAGTCGATAGGAGCGCGACCAGACCCTTCGACGCACGCAGGGCGAACGGTATTTTTTCTGTTCGCCCTGCGTCCATCAAAGGGCCCGTCTTGCGCAACAACCCATTGGCAATCGCCGTTCCCGCCGTTGCATGCAAACGCACATGCACCCGCCCACCGCACCGCACTGCACGTCACCTACCGATCAGGAACGCGCTTTGCTCATGGGGTAGTGGCGTGAAAACCGCGCCGATGTATCGACGCCACCCCGTGCATGAAAGGACATTCCCATGAACTTCAGCCTGCCGCAATTTCGCCGCTCGCAAGACGCGTTCCATTCGTTCGACCGGCGCTCATTGCGTGAGCCTCGGCTTGCCAATGAAAGCGCTGGTGAGGAACCGGCGAGCCTGAGCACGCTGAATGCCGCGCTGGCGTTGCTGGAATACGAAGACCGCCGTGTGTTCGAGGTGTCAGTGCAGCCGCCCGGCGATCTGCCTACGCTGCAGCAACTCGTCGACGAGGTGTTGAACGGCGAGGGCAAAGCGCCGCCGGCAGTGATTCATCTGCCGATGGCCGAGCCGAACGGTCACTGAGCACGGGCACATACATATGCCATGAGCGCAAACACGCATATGCCCGAACACGCGCCGCGGTAGCGCGGCGCGTGCAACCGGCGGTGTCAGGTGATCGACTTGCGGCGAAACAAATTGACGATCGCCAACAAGATCAATGCACCGACCAGCGACACCAGCAAGGCACCGAGGCTGAATACATCCTGGTTGATGGTGGGCACGCCGACCAACGGTGAAATGAACCAGCCGCCCAACGCCGCGCCGACGATGCCGACCACCACGTTGAGAAACACGCCTTGTTGTCCGTCGGTTTTCATGATGAGGCTGGCGACCCAGCCAATCAGCCCTCCGACTACTAGCCAAACGATGAAGTTGATCATGTGAATTGCTCCTGATGGGTTGATGGGACGCAACGTGCGCCACGATGCAACCGTGGCAATCGGCGTGCCTTCAATGGCATTCGGGCAATAGCCCTGCTGGGCGAATGCAGTGCCGTACTTTCCCGCCGTGTTTGCGTTTTCGCGGTGACCGGCGAGATCGTTAGCCTCGCGCCTCCGCTGCCGAATCAAGCCCCTTGGTTCATCGTTCGCAAGCAGCAGATTGGCCGCGGGCCCGCATCGAATAAAGGCTGGCGGCCGCCGACACACCCCTCTCATTTTGTTAAGGAAGTACCCAAATGCACGACATCGTCGACACCGCAGTAGCGGCCGGAAGTTTCAAAACCCTGTGTGCCGCAGTGACCGCTGCAGGCCTCATCCCTACGCTCAAAGGCGCAGGCCCATTCACGGTTTTCGCACCCACCGATGAGGCATTCGCCAAGCTGCCCGCCGGCACGGTAGAAGCCCTGCTGAAGGACATACCGAAGCTGTCGGCCATCCTGACCTACCACGTGGTGGCAGGCAAAGTCATGGCCGCCGATGTGATGCACATGGACGGCAAGTCAGCCGCCACCGTCAACGGGGCTGCAGTCAAAGTCAGCACCACCGGCGGCGTGAAGTTGAACGGCGCATCGACCGTCATCAAGACCGACATCGAGTGCACCAACGGCGTGATCCATTGCATCGACACGGTGCTGATGCCACCGGCCTGAACTTGATTGCCGCGCAGCACTCACAGGGCTGCGTACGTCGAAGGGGTTTGTGTCACCACGCAAATCCCTTCCTCCGCTTACCAACCCCCCACGTGAAGGAACCACCATGAAAAAGCTTTTGATCGCCTCCCTGATTTCAGCTGCCGCGTTTGCAGCGCAAGCCAAAGACATCGTCGACACCGCGGTTGCCGCGGGCAACTTCACCACGCTGGCTACCGCATTGAAAGCCGCCGGGCTGATCGACACCTTGAAAGGCAAAGGCCCGTTCACGGTGTTCGCACCGACCGACGATGCGTTTGCCAAAGTGCCGAAGGCCGACCTGGATGCGCTGCTCAAAGACACCGCCAAACTCAAAGCCGTGCTGACGTACCACGTGGTGGCGGGCAAGGTCATGGCCAAAGACATCAAGCCGGGCAAAGTGAAAACCGTGCAGGGATCTGAGGTCACCCTCAGCACCACAGGCGGCGTCACGGTGAACGATGCCAAGGTCATCGCAGCCGACGTGGCAGCAGACAACGGCGTCATTCACGCCATCGATACGGTGCTGATGCCGAAGTGATCGGCGGCTGTGTTTCGATGTGACCTGGTTCAGCTTCGAGCCGGCTTGCGTCGATCGACTCCACGGGCCCATGGGCCCGTTTTTTTTCGCCATTCGCCACCCCGGTGATGCACGGTGGGCGCGGCGGGGTCACCACCACTACCACCAGCACCCCCGCAGCCTGGGCCTGCCGCATGAAGTGCAGTCGCGAGCCCATCGCAAGTCCATCACCGTAAGCGTATGCAAGCTGCGCCGCCGTTGGGCACATGGCTTGCCGACCATGGGTTACCGCGCTTCGCGATGCCGGATTTCCCGCGCATCGCAAGCGGTTTGGTTCAACCTTATTGGAGACACTCTCATGCGCCACATATCGAAACGTCTTACCTTGCTTACCGCCACCGCAGCTGCTGCGGCCGCCGTCGCCGCTGCCTCTTTCGGCGGCCTGGTGTTTGCGCAAAGCACGTCTATGCCGAACGCCACTGTGCCCAACACCAACGCCACCAACACCAGCCCACCCACCAGCGCCAACCCGAACATCAATGCGCCGCGCAGCAGCGACCTGCCAGCCAACACCCGCAACTATTCGGGCACCAATGAAGGCATGCCGAACTCGATGGGCCGGCCTTCGAATTCCAATTCGCCCAAAGGCACGGCACCCGCCGACACTGGGCGCAGCTCCAGCAGCATGCCGAGCGACAGCGCCACCACCAGCGGCACCGGCTCGAGCACCAGCACCAGCACCAGCACCAACCCGAGCGGGCCAACCGACAGCACGGCCGTGCCGATGACCGACCCGACGCTCGAGCGCAACGGGCCGACCGCTGCCGAGCAAAAAGCCAACGACGATGCGATGGGCCGCGCCGCCATGCGCGACCGGAAGATGGCTCCGATGGATGGTTCATCAGGCACATCGGCAGCGCCGATGAGGCAATCACCGCAACCGCGCGGCGCGCGCAGCGACCGCGGCTGATCGTCACCACCACCGCAGTCAGTCGGGCAACCCAGGTTGCTCGACTGACTATCGGCTGCTGCTCGTTTCAATGGCGACGCTGCGCGCTGATTTTTTGCGCCAGTGCCACCCGTGCGTGCGTAGTCGGCGCGGCGGCTATCCGTATGGTCGGTGCGGCGGGTGCGGCGGGTGCGGTGAGTTCGGTCGTTGAAGCCAGCGGCCCGCGACGCGCGGCATCGCCCGCGAACGCGAACACCGATGCCATCGACCTGACTTCAGGCAACACATACGCAATGCCGCCTGCGCTCAAAAAGTAGCGGTTCAACACCCGGTTGTAGAACCCGACAGGCACATTGATGCAACCGAACGAAATGCGGTTGTCGGCCGCGGTGCGCGATGCCAACCGTTGCAAACGCCGCTCGGTCGGCAACACCGAACGCACCCGGTGCATGGAAACAGCGGCGTCGTAATCGATCCAGAAAATATCGTCACCGCGCAGGTTGCGACCGGCCTCGATGGCGAACCGGCCGGCCGGCGTGGTGCGTTCGAACGGCTGAATTTGCGCCAGCGGGCGCATGCCGATGCCGGGCACCGAATCGTCGCCCACCGCCAGGCCCAGCAGCACCGGCGCGCTGCCGCGCAGCCGGCCGCGGCGGTCGAACACCCATACCCGCGCGGCACGTTTGTCGAGCACCAAAAAAGGCGCCCCCTGGTTGTCGGCCACCTGGCGCACGCGGTTCGACAAGACCCGCGCATCGGCCGACAGAGGTGCTGGCAGCGGCAGCGGCGCGCTGGCGCGCCCTTGTGCAGTCTGTCCTGCGCTTTGTCGTGCGCTCTGTCGTGCGGTGTGCGGTGCGACATGCGGTGTGGCCTGCGGTGTGGCGTGCGGTGTGGCATGCGGTGTGACATGCGCAGCCGCATCGGCAGGGCCGCCGATCAACGCCAGCGCGGCCAGCGCGCAGGCGCTCAGCGCCGCATGAAAGTGGCAACTGGCCGCAGTTGTTTTAGGGCTCGCGATGCGCATGCCATCGCGTGGCAAACGACACGCCTACCAACCGCGCCTGCAACGCCTTGCAGCAAATTATTTGCGCCGCGCATGCCCAAGCGGGAGCGCCGATTGCTGCAGGTTCCGTACCCATCCCACTTCATCCCATCACCATGAAACCCACCGCCGCCGACATGAATTTCGACCCCGAGCTGCCCGCCGCGACGCTGCCGGCAGTGTTCATCAGCCAGAACGGCGCGCTGACTGATTTCCTGGCGCACAACACCGACCCCGCGTTGATGGAATTCAAAGTAGGCGTGTTCGAGGCGCTGGCCGGGTTGTCGCTGGCCGGCATGGCGCTGGTGGCAGTGGCCAACGAAAGCGGCATCGGCCTGGGCTACTTCACGCGGGCGCAATACGCTGGTTTTCAAACGGCGTTGCAAACCGAGCTGCAGCACCGCGCTGGCGTCACGCTGGCCGATTACCTGTTGTGCCCGCACGCCACCGGCGAAGGCGGCCGACCTGCCTGCCTGTGCCGCAAGCCCGGCGCGGGTTTGTTGCTGCGCGCCGCGCGCGTGCACGGCATCGATCTGGCGGCGTCGTGGATGGTCGGCGACACGCTCGATGACATCGAAGCCGGCCGCCGCGCGGGCTGCCGCACGGTGCTGCTGAACACCGGCGCACCGAGCGACTGGCACCGCTCGGCGTTGCGCACACCGCATGCCCGCTGTGCCGATTGGGACCAGGTGCTGCGCCTGATATTGGCCGACCGCAGTGCGCTGACCAAGGTGCCGAAACGCGTCAGTTTTACCGCCAGCGCGGCGCTGTAGAAACCCAGCGACTGCGGGTTTCGGTGTCAGGCATCGCTGTCCAGCTTGCCGGGCGCGCTGTCGGCCCCGGCTGACGTGCCGCTTCCCGCACTGTCTGCACCGTACTCTTTGAGTCGGTTGTAGAGCGTCTTCAAACTGACACCGAGCGCGGCTGCGGTGCGTTCTTTATGGTGATGGTGGTGGCGCAGCGTGGCCAAAATCAGTGCGCGTTCGGCGTCGACCAGCGAGGTGCCGATGCGCAAGACGATGCTGCCGTCGGGCGCGACGGCGGCAGCCTCATCGCCCTCCATCACGCGTGCCAACGCTGGCGGCGTGGCGGGTGTCGGCAACCCGGTGCTGTCGGCCGGGGCCAGGTTTTTAATGACGGGGGCGGCGCTTGCGGCAGGCCGTGCGGCTGACATTGCGGCGGAGGCTACGCCGGGCGCAGCGGTTGCGGTGGTCGTCGCGGTCGCGCTTGCGTTCCCCGCAGCCGTCGCTGCCGCTGCCGCATCGGAGCCGGGCAGCCACTGCACCCCAATCACCTCGCCGCTGGCCATCACGTAGGCGCGCTGCACCACGTTGCGCAGCTCGCGCACATTGCCCGGCCAGCGGTAGGTGGCCAGCCGCTCGAGCGCGTCGGCGCTGAACTTTTTTGCGCTGCCTTCTTGCGTACCGAACGCGGTCAAAAAATGCTGCGCCAGCAGCGGCACATCACTCAGCCGGTCGCGCAACGGCGGCAGCTCGATTGGAAACACATTGAGCCGGTACCACAGGTCTTCACGCAGTTGACCCGCGGCCACCGACTGCTCAGGCGAGCGGTTGGTGGCGGCCAGCACCCGCACATCGGACTCGATGGTTTGGGTCGAGCCGACCCGCATGAAACGGCCGGTTTCCAACACCCGCAGCAGTTTGACCTGCAGCTCGATCGGCATTTCGGTCACTTCATCGAGGAACAAAGTGCCACCGCTGGCGCGTTCGAAAAACCCGAGGTGCTGGCGGTCGGCACCGGTGAAGCTGCCTTTTTCGTGGCCGAATATTTCGCTCTCGATCAGATTGGGCGAAATCGCGCCGCAGTTGACTGCCAGAAACGGCTGCTTGCGGCGGCGGCTGAGGTCGTGCACGGTTTGCGCCACGACTTCTTTACCGGTTCCGCTTTCACCGGTAATAAATACCGTCACGCCGGTACCGGCGACCCGCGATATTTGTTCGTACAACCGCAGCATGTTCGGCGCGCGACCCCACAGGTGGCCGAAGTGGCCGCGGGGCGCAACCTGCGCGGCAAGGTCTGCCACCTCGGCTTTGAGCGCCGACGGCTTCATCACACGCGACAGCACGCCTTGCAATTGCAGCAGGTTGATCGGCTTGACCAGGTAGTCGGCCGCACCCAGGCGCAACGCCTGGATCGAGGTCTCGAGGCTGGCGTGACCGGTCACCAACACCACTTCCGAGTTGGCCAGCAACAGCGGGTCGGCAAACAAATCCATGCCGCTGCCGTCGGGCAGTTGCAAATCGAGCAACACGATTTCGGGTTGCTGCAGCGCGATTTGGCGGCGCGCGTCGCGCAGGTTATGAACCACCGCCACCGTGAATTTTTCGTTGGCGACCAGCGACTTCAGGGTCGCAGCTGAAGCCAGGTCGTCATCGACGATCAAGCAGTGGGTCATCGCAGGCAGGGCTCCGTGCGCGGGCGGTTGCAGCACCGGTTGCTGCACGCTGTCGGCCCGCACATTGTGGCGGGCGCCACACCAGTTGGCGATGCTGGCGGACGCAGGGCTATGCAGGCCGGCGCAGGCCTCACGCCGCGCGGACCCGGGTCGCGGCAGCGCGGTATGCGCCGAACGCGGCCTCGGCATGACCGGCCGCGTCAGCTACGCCGATCAACGGCTCCAGCGTGTCGGCAAATTCGGGCAATGCAGGCAGCCACATGCTGACCGTCACCCCACGCCCGCGGCGGCTGGTTGCCTTGGCCGGCGCATCGGGCGACAGGTAGCTTGGTACGCCCGGTCCGATGCGCGCCGTGCCACCACTTTGCCGCGCAAAACCGTACACCTGCGACAAGCCCAGGCCGACGCCCAGGCCCACCGCGCGGGTGGTGAAAAACGGCTCGAATGCGCGCGCACGCACCGCCGGCGTCATGCCCGAGCCGGTGTCGGACACGCTGATACGCAGGTAGTCGCCGTCGGTCAATTCGGCGTCGTGCTCGAGGTAAACGCGCTGGCAGGTAACCACCAGCTCACCGCCGTACGGCATCGCCTGGCGCGCGTTGGTGGCCAGGCTCAACATCGACCGTTCGAGCTGCACTGCATCAACCATCGCGCAGCCCAGATCGGTGGCCAGCGGCAGCCGCATGCTGATCCGCGGGCCGACGCAGCGCTGCAACGCGGGGCGCAGCCGCCGCAAGAAATCGCCGACCCGCAGCGCGCGCATGTCGAGCGGAGTCTGACCGGAAAACGCCGCCAACTGCAGCGTCAGCTGGCTGCCGTGATCGACCACCTGCAGCGCCACTTCAGCCCAGTGGCGCACCCGCACCGGGTCGTCTGCCTGGCGCAGCGTCAGCTCCAGCGCATTGCGCAGCGCCTGCAGCACGTCATTGAAGTCTTGCGACACGCCACCGCTCAACCGCGCAACCGCGTCGAGCAGCGGCGTGTTCGACGGATCAGCGTCGCGGTCGGGCTGCGCGGTGCCGCCACGCTCGCGGTCGTGCACCACCACGGGCGGCGGAGTCGTCGGCTCGCGCACCGGGTCGGCCGGTGGCGTCAGCGGCGGGTCGATCGGCTGCCCGGGTCGGCGGTCGGGCTGCGGCGGCGGCACCGTCGTCGGTGTCGGTGTCGGATGCGGCGAGGTGTCCGGCACCTCTTGCGGCATGTGCGCTGATGGTCCGGTCCGCCCCGCGCAGGCAGCGCGGTCGGTTGCGCTGTCGGTTGCACCGTAGATTGCGGTTGCACGCGCAGACAAATTCAAATGATCCAGCAGCATGGCGGAATTACCTTTCGCTGCGTTGGTAGCAATCGACGTTCCTGCCGAGCGTTACGGCAATGCTTATCTGCTCCTTCGCGAGGAATACCGTCGCGTTGTCACCAGACAGTCGCAGCAGGTGCACATCAACCGCGACACCGACCCGCTTCAGGCACCAGCCAGGCAACCAGTTATGCGTGCCCGACCGAGCCAGGCAGCACCACCACGCCGCAGCGCCGATCCATCCCGTGGTGAATGGTGGAGTCGGATGACCGGACCGCATGGCGGCATACCTGCTGCGCTGCACCTCACTTGATCACCAAGCCTTTGTCGGTGATCTGCACCCGCTCGGCATCGGTTTTAAGAAACGTTTCCAGGTAGCCCTTGGCAGCTGCGCGCAGGTTTTGTGAGCTCTTGGCGTTGGGCTGTTGCTGCAGTGCGATTTGGGTGTTGGCCATCAGCATGCCCAAGATGGCGAGCTGCTCGTACATGTCTTGTTTTTCCGCGTTCGGGGCCGCCACCAGTTGTGCGTTACCTGACAACGCGCGTTGCATTTGTTGCACCAGCGGTTTGAAAGCTTCGTCGGGAAAGTCGACATTGCGGTACGCCATGTACGAGCCGGCCAGCAGCGCCGCGACCGAGCCGCCCAGGTCGTACTTCGGCACGTCGAACTTGCTCTCGATCTGGTGATAACCGACCAGCAGCTCATTGAAAGTGCGCGTGACTTTGATGCGCTGGTCGGGTGGATAGCTGGCTGCGAGCTTGGATGCGGTCGAAGTTTTTGTGGCGTCTGCAGTTGGCGAAAACGCTATCCGAGGCCGCTCGGAACTGCGACGTGTGCTTTCGTCCTTGGATCCACCCTTTATCGCTTCAAGGCGCTCTTCGTCCTGGCGGTAGATTTCATGAAGCATCCACGGTGCGGAAATTACTGGTGATCCAAATGGCAACGGATATGCCTGTGCGCGGGCAATGCTTTGGATAAAAACTAAAGGTAGAACGAAAAAAAACATTCTCATAAGGTACCTCCAAGGCAAAAGCGTACTTTTGGGGTCAGGTCTCTCAATTTGCACGCTGCGAACAGTCTGAGACCTTGGTCCTTTGATTGCACGCGGCGCGGCGGCGAATCGCTACCCACCACGCGTATCGATCCGCATCAATCCGCCGAGGCGGGTGGCTCGACGATCTCTATTTGCTCGGCCAGCAGCACGTAGCCGGTCACGAAGCCGCAGCAGCTGACGTGGTGGCCGACGAAGCGGTTGAGTGAGGTGTCGCCGATCGCCGCAGCGCCGTGGCGGCGCAGCACGTAGCGGCCTTCGGCGGTGCTGATCCACACGGCCGACTGCGCGCTTTTGCTGCCGCCGCCCAGTGGCCCGCAGGCGACGGTGCCGGTCAGTGCACTGACGCGGCGTGGGCGGTTGTTTTCGGCGTCAGACATGACGTGGGCTGCGCGCTGCGGTGGTCAACATGGGATGGACTGGCCGGGGTCGCTAAATCGACAAGGCGCCAGCAGCACACCAGCAGCACACCAGCCGCGCGCCAGCAACACACCGGCAATACGCCGCGGCAACACACCAGCAACACCACACCGCCCCGTCAGCGCTGCACATAAATTCGGTAGCCGACGATGCGGCCATCGACTTCGCGGGCCACTGCAGCCACCGCTGCGAACGTTGCGCTGGTGGCGCTTGCCGGCCTGGCGGGCCCATGCGCCGGGTTCGCCAATGCGATGTGGTAGCGCACCGTCGACGCGCCCGCTTTGCTGCGCAATGCGCCGCTGGCTGTTGACGTGCGGGCAGCGGCAGCCCGCGCAGTCACGGCATCGACTGCAAACACCACGAACACTTCGCCGCTCGGCAGGCCAGCGCTTTGCGCGATGCGGGCGAGTGCTTTTTTAACGGTGGCCGAACACGCGGCGTCGGCCTGCGGCCTTGCGGTGGCCGGTGTGTTGGCGCGCAGATAGTCGCCTGCACTGCGCAGCTTGGCGCGGCGCAGGCGGCGTTGTGCACGTTGGGCGTCGTCGGCGGCGATGCCTTTGGGTACCTCGGTGGCGGTGGGCACCTGCGCCGGGTGCAGCGAAGGGTCGCCGAGCAGGTTGAACTGCGCGAGGGTTTTCAAATCGACCGGATCGAGTTCGCCGACTTGCTCTACGTAACGCTGGCGTGCCATCAACGCGGCGCGGCCGGTTGACGCACCCGCCAACACCGCCAACAAAAAATACTGCGTCAGCAAATCGGCCGCGCCGTTGCCATCGGCGGGGCCGTAGGCAATGGTCGAGCTGCCGAAAAAAGCGCACGCGCCTTCGGCCAAATACCGCTGGCAAATCGGCAGCGGCAAACCCAACGTGGTGGCGTCGTACATCTCGGCGCCGTAGCAGCACTCGGCCGCCGCCACCGTGCCGGTGCGGATGTGGCCGACCAGCTCCGCACTGGCCAGCGACACCGGCATGGCGCGGGCGGCACCCTGGCCGTAGAACTGCGGGTCGGCCAGCGCGCCGTGGCAGTTGATGAAGTGCATCAACGGGGCCAGGCGGGCAGCCGGGTGGTGGTTGCGCTCGACATTGGCGGGAGGCGACAAGGTCAGCGCCTTCGACTCGCCAAAAATATTGAACAAGCTGAGCGCGGTGGAGCCTTTCCACACCGCGGCCGACAAGCCGAAGTAACGCGCGTAGTCGGCCACATCACGCGGCCGGTGTGTGGCGGCCGATTGCAGTGCGGCAAGCAGTTGCGCGGGTTCGGTGGCACCCAGCCCGTCTGGCAAGCGGCCGACCACCCGGGTCGGGCCTTTGAACGCGGCAATGTCGCGCGAATACGCCGACGCGCATGCATAAGGCAGGTCGCCCCAGGCGCTGACGTCGGGATCGTCAGCGGGCTTGAACAGCGGGTTCGCGAGGTCTTGCTGCGGCACCACGTCGGGCGCGCCCAAGATCATCAGGTAGTCGGGGTCGGCCGCGCGGCACAGCGCATCGATCGCGAGCTTGGCTTGCCTCGGGCTGCTGGCCACCACCACCGCCACGCTGCCGAATTTTTTCATCGCAGTGGCGTCGTCGATGAAGACCAGCCGGCTGCGCAGGCCGCGTTTTTTATCCGAGGCGATCAACACCCGCACCGCCGCTTGCACCGCGGCCAAGCCGGCTGCGCCGTACTTCGCCTTCAGCGCGCTGCGGTTGCTGACGATGAGCTTGTCGTCCATGGCGATTCCCCGGTTGGTTGACGCCGGATGCTCACGCAAATCCCGCCAAGATTCAACCGCTGGCCACTGCCGACGTGGAACAGGTTCGCTGCAGACGGTGTGCCAGGTCTTTAATCAACCGGCCGTTGCGGCCACTGCCACCGTCAGTGCGTTGCCAGGCTGCTCAAGGTGGACTCGAGGTACGACAGCAGCTGGTCTTCCGAATACGGCTTGCTGAGCAGCATGCTGACGCCGACCTCGGCCGCGCGGTCGCGGTGTTTTACGTCGTCGGCGGTGATCATGACGATCGGAATGTGCGCGGTGCGCGGGTTGCTGCGCACCTGGCGCGTCAGCTCGAAGCCGTCCATGCCGGGCATCTCGACGTCGGTGATCAACACGTCGGGCATCGACGCTTCGATCTGGCGCGCCGCGTCGACACCGTCTTCGGCCAACACCACGCAGTAAGCATGTTTGGCCAGCAGCCGGCTGGTTTTGATGCGCACCACCTTCGAGTCGTCGGCCACCATCACACGGCACTGGTCGGCGGTGCGTGGCGATGACGACGGCAACGGCGACAGCGACGGCAACAGCGGCAGGTCGACCGCCGCCGCTGGGCGCGCAGCATGTGCCAGCGCCACCGTGGCTTGTTCGGCTGCAGCCCGTTCAGCGGCTTGCTCGGCGGCGAGCTCGGCTGCCGCAGCCGCCGCAGCGGCTTCCGCGCGGCGGGTGTCGTCACGCTGCTGCGCTTGCTCGCGCTCGGCTTGCGCCTGCACATCGGCCAGGCGCTGGGCTTGGATGCGTGCGGTGCGCTCGGCCTTGTCGCGCTCAGCGCGCTCAGCGCGCTCGGTCGCTTCGCGCTCAGCGCGTTCGGTCGCTTCACGGTCGGCCCGCTGAGTCAATTCGCGACTGGCCTGCTCTGCCGTCGCGCGCTCAGTGGCGAGGGCAACGGCTTCGGCTTCGGCTTGTTTGGCCGCTTCTGCTTCGGCCTGTGCGGTTGCCTGTGCGGCTGCCTGTGCGGCCGCCTGTGCGGCCGCCTGTGCGGCCGCTTGTTTGCGTGCCAACTCGGCAGCCTGCGCGGCATCTGCGGCTTGTTGTTCAGCTTGTTGCGTGGCTACGCGCTGCGACTTTTCACGGTCGGCTTCGGCGGCCTCGGGGGTCACGACCCAGGCGTCCATTTCCAGCTCGGCCTGGGCGTTGGCTGCCGCGGCCGCATCGGCGCGGGCCTGCGCGCTGGCGGCTGCGGCTGCAGCGTCGGCGGTGCGTTGCGCATCGACCTGTGCCTGGGCTTGCGCCGCATCGGGCTCGGCAAATTGCGCGGCCAACAGCGCCTCCCATTCGGCGGCTTCGCGGTCGGCTTCGGCACGGGTAGCACGCTCCAGCGCATCGAGCTCGGCTGCGCTGGCTGGGGCGCTCGTGGTTGCGCTCTTCGGTGCGCTGTTGGATACACCAGCCAGCGCCGCATGCGCGGTCGGTGCCAGCTGCATGTCGTGCACCGAGCTGACGGTGTCGATGTCTGCGCCCCCGCGTGCTGCACCGTGCGGCGACATGCGTGCGCCACCGGATGCTTCAGCGCGCGGCGGCCGCGCGATCGAGTCGGCCGGTGCCTGGTCGCGCAGCGCAGCGCGGCCGGCGCGTTTCAACCGCCACACCGCCACGCCCACCAGCAGCAGCACCAGTGCAGCCGCACCGCCATACATCAACAGCTCATCGTTCATCGCGGTATCCAGGTTCAGATAGTCAACTGCGCAGTGACCGCGTCATTGCGCAGCCGTTCATGCATTTGTTTTTCGGCACACCCAGCCGCGAATAAAGCCAACCTTCACACGCCAAATTGTTTTGAGGCTATTGGCGAACTGTTTTCAAAGTGCATCAAGTTGTACGCTGTGAATTGGCTGATACAGCCACGGTGCACTGCGGTCCAGCACCTGTAGCCAGTCGCGTGTGACTGAACGATTACACGCACCCCCGTGCTTCTACTGAGAAACCTATCGGTCTCGAGGTCGGTCAGTTCACGGCGTGATGCAAGTCACACGGCAGTTCGCATGCACCCCATGCGCGTTTTTGATAATCGACAGAAGGAACCTATCCCATGAATAAAAAGATCCAGTGGTTGCTGGTACTCGGCACCTCGTTTTTCGTCGCGGCATGCGGTGGCGGCAGCCACAACAACGACCCGGTCGCGGTGCCGCAAGGCAACCTGGTGCAAGTGGCACAGGCCGGCGGCTTCAACTCGTTGATCGCTGCGGCGACCAAGGCTGGTTTGGCCGGTGCGCTGTCTGATGCGAACGCACGCCTCACGGTGTTTGCACCGACCGACGCGGCATTCACCCAGCTCGCCAGCCGGCTCGGCTTCGCCAGCACGGCCGCGATGGTCGAGGCGCTGCCCGGCCCGTTGCTTGCGCAAATATTGACGTACCACGTGTTGCCGACCGAAAAAACCGCGGCCGACTTGGCCGCCGGTGGCGCAACCCAGGCCACGCTGTACAAATTCGGCACCGCGCAATCGACGCTGGCGCTGAACACCGCCTCAGGCGTGGTGATTACCGATGCGGTGCTGACCACCGCCAAAGTGGTTGCCGCCAACGTCGAGGCCAGCAACGGCGTGGTCCACGCCATCGACAAGGTACTGGTGCCGCCCGGCGTGTTGAACGTGGTGCAAATGGCGCAACTCAACCCGCTGTTCGACAAGCTGGTCGGCGCGGTGGTGGCCGCCAACCTGCAGGGCACTTTGGCGGGTGCGGGGCCGTTCACCGTGTTCGCACCCACCAATGATGCGTTCACCGCGATCGATGCGACGGTCAAAACACTGACCCCCGCGCAGCTGAGCAAGGTGCTGACGTACCACGTGCTGAGCGGTCAGGTGCTGGCGGCGAACATTCCGTTCGGCACCGCAATCGATACGGTGGCGATGCAAAAAATCACCATCAAAGCCGGCCCGCCGATCACCATCACCGACACCACCACCACGGCCGCGCCAGTCGTGGCCACTGACGTGCGGGCCAGCAATGGCGTGATCCACGTCATCGGCAAGGTGTTGCTGCCGACGCTGTAATCGACACACACGCAGTCGACCCGCGGGGTGCTTTACGGCACCCCGCTTTGCTTGCGCGCCACCGGCAAGCTGCCCGATACGATCACCGCTTTACAGGGCCCGCACGATGAAGGTGACCTACCAACCGCCAGGTGGCATCGAAACGCTGAAGGCCGAGCTGCTGCGCTGGTCGTTGAAGCTGCTGCTGAAGCCGGTGTTTTCACCGCGCTGGTCGATCGCCTTTCAGCGCCGCTGGTTGCACGGCCTGTCGCGCACCAGCCCGCTGCCCAAGCAGGTGGTGATTGAGGCCGGCACGCTGGGTGGTGTGGCAGGCGAATGGCTGCGCTCGACCCAGGCACCGACCGCGCCACGCGGGGTGGTTCTTTATTTGCATGGCGGTGCGTACTGCATCGGCTCACCGGCCACCCACCGCGCGCTGACGATGCGGTTGGCGCAAGTCACCGGCCTGCCGGTGTTTTCACTTGATTACCGGCTGGCACCCGAACACCGTTTTCCGGCCGGCCTGCACGATGCGCTGGCCGCGTTTCGCGCGTTGCATGCGCTGGGGCAGCCGGTCGTCCTGGCGGGCGATTCGGCCGGCGGCGGCTTGGCGCTTGCCACCGCGGTGTCGTTGCGCGATGCGGCTGCGTCGGTCACCGCGGCACGCCGGGTACAAGCCGCCGCGCTGGTGCTGCTGTCGCCATGGGTCGATTTGAAAATGGCCGCCCTCGACAGCCACGACGCGGGCGCCGCGCCCATCACCGCACCCGCCGGCGAAGCCATGTTGAGCGCGGCCTGGGCACGCGACTGCGCAGCCCACTACCTGGGCCACACCGCTGCCGACATGCCGCTGGTGTCGCCGTTGTTTGCCGCATTGAAAGACCTGCCCCCGACATTGATTCAAGTCGGCACCGACGAAATGCTGCACGGCCAGGCGCTGCAATTGCACGACGCATTGCAGGCCGCGCAGGTCGAGGTGCGCTGTGAAATCACCGCGCGCCGCTGGCATGTGTTTCAAAGCCACGCCGGTGTGCTGCGCAGCGCTGATGACGCACTGGCGCGCATCGCCCGCTTTGCGATGGAGCCGTTGGCGCGCACCGCCGCTGCTGCTGCTGCTGCTGCTGCTGCTTTCGACTCTGCTTTTGACACCACCAACGCCACACCTTCACGATTCGAAAACCACGGCGTGGTGATCCTTGGTGCCGGCATGTCGGGCTTGTGCGCTGCGATCAAGCTCAAGCGGGCGGGCCGGCACGACTTCGTCATTCTGGAAAAAGCCGACGGCCTGGGCGGCACCTGGTGGGACAACACCTACCCCGGCGCGCATGTCGACGTGCCCGCACCGGTCTACAGCTTTTCATTTGCACCGAACCCCGACTGGTCACGCCGGTTTGCCAGCGCCCCCGAAATTCAAACCTACATGCAGCGCCTGGCCGCACGCCATGGGCTGCTGGGCCACCTGCGGTTCGGCACCCGCGTGAGCGCCGCGGCGTTCGATGAAGCCAGCGGCCAATGGAGTGTGCAAACCGACCACGCGCATGGCGCGCACACCACGCACCGCGCGCGCTTTTTCATCTGCAGCACCGGCCCGTTGAGCCAGCCGCATTGGCCCGACCTGCCCGGCCTCGCCGACTTCCAGGGCCAGCGGCTGCATTCCGCGCGCTGGGACCACGGCTACGCGATGGCGGGCCAGCGGGTAGCGGTGATCGGCACCGGCTCGACCGCGTCGCAACTGGTGCCGCCGATTGCCGCCCAAGCGCAGCACCTGCACGTGTTTCAGCGCACCGCCAACTGGGTGATGCCACGTATCGACCGCCGCTACTTCGGCCTTGACCGGCTGCTGGCCAGCCTGCCGCCGTACGCTGCTGCGGTGCGCTGGTGCTGGATGCACGCACTCGAATTCATGCGGCGCGGCTTCGACGACGGCACCGTCATGCGGCGCGTGTTGCTGGCCACCGCGGCGTGGCACCGCAGCAGCCAGGTGCCCGACACCGAACTGCGCGCGCGGCTGACGCCGACGTACCCGCTCGGCTGCAAACGCATCATCTATTCGAATGACTATCTGCGCGCTTTCATGCAGCCGAACGTCGAGCTGGTGACCGATGCGATCAGCCGCGTCACCGCCCACGGCATCGTCACCGCCGACGGCCGTGAACGCCCGATCGACGCGCTGGTGTGCGCCACCGGCTTCGAGGTGGCCGAGTCGATGTCGTCGATCCACGTCACCGGTTTGTTCGGTCGCACGCTGTTAAACACCTGGCACCAAGGCCCCGAGGCGTACCACGGAATCACGGTGGCCGGCTTCCCGAACATGTTCTTGATGCTGGGCCCGAACACCGCCACCGGCCACACATCGACGCTGCTGTACATCGAGCCGCAAGCCGACCATGCGATAGCGTGCATGCAAGCGGTGCGCGCGGGCGGCCACCGCTACATCGACGTGAAAGCCGACGTGCTGCGCGCGCACAACGACGCGCTGCAAAAGCGCCTGGGCCAATCGGTATGGGCGCAATGCCGCAGCTGGTACCGAATGGACAACGGCAAAGTGTTTGCGCTGTTCCCCGGCTACACCCGCGAGTACGTGGACGCGGTGCGCCGGCCCGATTTCAGCGCCTATGCCTTCGATGTGGCGTTTGATGTGGCGCTGGCCGATAGCTTCGCCACCACGCCCGGCGCGCCTGGCCGCGCAGCAGCGGCCGCAGTTGCATCTGTGCACACGCCGGTGCCGGTGCCAACGGCAACCGCGGCAAGCGCCGCCACGAAAGTCGTCGCCTGAAAGCCGCTGCCTGGGTGGCCGTGGTGGTTGCGCTGACGGCCGCCGCGGGCTTTGCGCTGTGGACGCCCGACCGCGAGCGCAGCGCGCTGGAAGCCGCCTACCTGCTCGCGCCGACCGACATGGTCGATGTCGCGGTCGATGGGGCGACCGGCAACCACCTGCGGCTGCACTTGCGCGACAGCGGCCCGAAAAACGCGCCCGCCGTCGTCTTGATCCACGGCTTCGGTGGCAGCCTGCACAGCTGGCAGCCGTGGGCCGAGGCGCTGGCCGCCCACCACCGGGTGATCCGCTTCGATTTGCCGGGCTGTGGCCTGAGCCCGCCCGACCCGACCGGCGACTACACCGATGCGCGCAGCCAGCAGGTGCTGATCGCGCTGTTGAACCAGCTGGGCATTGCGCGCGCCAGCGTGGTCGGCCACTCGATGGGCGGCCGCATTGCGTGGACGTTTGCCGCCACGCACCCCGACCGCGTCAACCGGCTGGTGCTGGTCGCGCCCGACGGTTTCGCCAGCCCCGGCTTTGCGTACGGCGCGCCGCCCGAGGCGTCTGCCACGGTGCAGCTGATGCGCTACACGCTGCCAGCGTGGCTGCTGCGCATGAGCTTGCGACCAGCCTACGCCGACCCGGCGTTCATGACCGAGGCACTGGCCACGCGGTACCACGAGCTGATGCTGGCACCCGGCGCGCGCGATGCGTTGATCGCGCGCATGCAGCAAACCACGCTGGTCGACCCGACCCCGCTGTTGCGCCGCATTCCCGCACCAACGCTGCTGGTGTGGGGCGCGGCCGACGCGATGATTCCGGTGGCCAACGCTGCCGATTATTTGAAAGCGCTGCCGAACGCCACGCTGATAACGCTGCCCCACGTCGGCCACCTGCCGCAAGAAGAAGCCGCGCAGCAATCGATCGGCGCGGTGGCGGATTTTTTGAAATGAGGCGGTAGGTGCGCCGACCGAACCGGCATCGATGCGGCTAACGAACTATTTACCCTCAGCTCGTCGAAGGGTCTCCACAAACCGTTCGCCGTGAACTCGTCGAAGGGTGCACAAACCGTCCGCCCCGAGCTCGTCGCAGGGTGCACAAACCGTCAGACCTGAGCTCGTCGCAGGGTGCACAAACCGTTCGCCCTGAGCCTGTCGAAGGGCCCGGCCGCACGGCAACAAGGCTTCGACGGGCTCAGCCCGAACGGCCAAGTAGGCACGTCGACGGGCTCGGCCCGAAGGGGCCGTGAAGCAACCCCATTTGGCGCGGTCTGAAGCGCGGGCTGGCACCATTGGGTTATGCAACACACAGCACCCCCCAACCCCTGCAATGCATTGACCGTGCTGTACGACGGTGCCTGCCCGCTGTGCCGCCGCGAGGTCGGCGTCTACCAAGGCCTGGTGCCGCTGCAGCCGGTGCAATTCCGCGATGTCAGTGATGCGCAATCGGCGCTGCCGGCCGGTGGTGACCGCGCCGCCTACCTGGCACGCTTTCATGTGCAGCGTGCCGATGGCACGGTGCTCAGCGGCGCGGCTGCTTTCGTCGCACTGTGGGCTGCCCTGCCCGGCTGGCGCTGGTTGGCACGCATCGGCGCGCTGCCCGGCGTGACGCCAGCGATGGAACTGGCCTACCGCGGCTTTCTGCGTGTGCGACCCGCGATGCAGCGTGCGGCGCGTGCGCTGGAGCCCGCGCCGGGCCAGCCGGTATCGACGAACCAGTCGGCTGCTGCCCTACCCATCGCACCATCAAAAGCTCCGATCACGTTACCCGCCGACATGGTCGGCGAGCTGCGCTCTGACCACGCTGGCGAAACCGGCGCGGTGTGGATCTACCACGGCGTGTTGGCGGTGGCGCGTGATGCGGCGGTACGCGACTTTGCCCGCCGCCACCGCGACACCGAACGCCGCCATTTGCAACTGGTGTGCGAGGTGCTACCCAAAGCCCAACACAGCAAGCTGCTGGTGCCGTGGCGCGCGGCGGGTTTCTTGACCGGTGCCTTGCCTGCGCTGTTCGGCCCACGCGCGGTGTACGGCACCATCGCTGCGGTCGAAACGTTTGTCGACAAGCACTACCAGCAACAAATCGACCGCCTGGCCGACCGACCCGAACAAGGCGCACTGCGCGCGATGTTGATCGAATGCCAGGCCGACGAATGCCACCACCGCGACGAAGCGCAGGCATTGCAGGCCGCGCCGTCGGGCTGGTTGCTGCGCAGCTGGTGCGCGCTGGTCGGCAACGGTTCAGAAACCGCAGTACACATCGCCCGCCGAATGTGAGGTTCGCGTGCGCGGATGCTGCGGCCGCCGCGCGGTGTCAGGTCTTTAGCAAGTCACCCCGCCGCGGTGTTTCGGCTGCCATGCCGCGCTGCCATTGGCGGTGCGGTGACGTTGCCGTACTCGCGGTGCTCATCATCAGTCGCGCGGGGCAGCGCTGCCGGTGCCGTTCAACAGGTTTTCCAATTCGTCGAAGTCGGCCGGTTTGACCAGGTGGTGGTCGAAGCCCGCCTGGCGTGAACGTTCGCGGTCAGCTTCCTGGCCGTATCCCGTCAGCGCAATCAACACGGTGTGTTGGAGCGCGTGCTGCTGGCGTATCTGGCGGGCGGTTTCGTAGCCGTCGAGGCCCGGCAAACCAATGTCGAGCGACACCGCGTCGGGCTGGAACTCGATGGCCAGCGCCAGCGCCGTCGGGCCGTCATAGGCCAGCCGCACCTCATGCCCGTTGAATGCGAGCAGGCTGGCCAGGCTGTCCGCCGCGTCGCGGTTGTCGTCGACCACCAGCACGCGGTGCAACCGCTGCGCAGCTGGCGTTGCCTGCGGCAGCGTGGCGGCTGTGGCCGGTGCATGCGGTGATGCATGCGGTGGCGCATGCGGTGGCGCATCAGCACACGGCAGCCGCAGCGAAAACTCACTGCCTTGGTCGACCACGCTGCTGGCCTCGACCGTGCCGTTGTGCAATTCCACCAGCCGCTGCACCAGACACAGGCCAATGCCCAGGCCGCCTTGCGCCCGGTCAATCGACCGCTCGCCCTGGGTGAACATTTGAAAAATATGGGGCAACAGGTCTGCCGCTATGCCGATGCCGTTGTCGCGCACCGTCAACACGACCGAGTCGCCTTCGCGCCGCACGGCCAGTGCGATGGCGCCGCCCGGGTTGGTGAACTTGGCCGCATTGGTGAGCAAGTTGACGATCACCTGTTCCAGCCGCACCGCATCGGCCAGCAACCACACCGGCTGCGGCGGCAACGCCACCGCGAGCTGATGCCGGTATTGCGCGATCAACGGCTGCACGGTTTCAACCGCCTGCTCGATGACCCGGTTGAAGGCGACCGGTTCTTTGCGCATCACCAGCCGACCGGTGGTGATGCGCGATATTTCGAGCAATTCGCCGACCAGGTGGTTGAGCTGGGTGACTTGCCGTTCGATGATGGCGTGCGCTTGCTGTTGCACCGGGTCTTGGTTTTCTTGCAGCTGCAGCAACTGCAGCGCATTGCAAATGGGTGCCAGCGGGTTGCGCAGCTCGTGGCTGAGCATGGCCAAAAACTCATCCTTGCGCCGATCCTGCTCGGCCAGCGTAGTCGCCTGGGCTTGCAGTTGCCGCTCGGAATCGGCGAGGCTGATGGCTTCGAGCTCGCGCTGTGCCATCAGCGCGTAACGCTCGATCGCGTTCTCGACTGCGCGGGTCAGGCTTGCCGGCGTGGTCCAGCTTTTGCCGATGAAGTCTTGGGCACCGGCGCGCATCAGCCTGCTGCCGTCGGCGCTGTCCACGCCCGCCCAGCCGGTGATCACCAGCACCGGGCACGGCGTGCGGGTGCAACCGTCGCACAACGCCGCCAGCATCTTGTGCGCGTCGATGTCGGGCAGATGGAAGTCGAGCAGCACGCAATCGAACGGCACCCGACCCGGCACCGCGGCCTGCGCGTCGCGTATCAATTGCAAGCCGGTGGTGCCGAGATCGGCATCGGTGAATTGATAACGCCGCCCCGATCCGCGCAGCAACATCTGGCGCATGTCGGCACGGTCGTTGGCGCTGTCGTCGATCACCAGCACGCGGCAGGCTTCGCTCATCATTTTTCCAACGAACGGCCGGTCGGCAACAGCGCATCGACCAGCCAATAGCTGAAGATTTTTTGCAGCGTTTCCAGGTGGGTGGCGTGGTTGACCGACTTGATGTGGTACGCGCCGATGCCGTTGCGGTAACAAAAATCGATGTCGCGCGGGTTCAGTGACGCACTGATCACCACGATCGGGATCGCGCGCAACGCGTCGTCGGCCTTGATTTGCAGCAGTGCGTCGCGGCCGTCGTCGTTCGGCGTGTTCAAGTCGAGCAGCACGAATGCAGGCAGGCTGCTCGGGTGCGCCACGCACTCGCGCATTTGCGCTACGCATTGCGTGCCAGAGACGGCGCGGCGAATCTGGTTGGCCAACCCGGTGTGGCGCAGCGCTTCGACCACGGTCTCGAAATCGTCGTCGTTGTCTTCGACAACCAGCACGTCGTGGCTGCGGCTCATGGCGCTGTCTCGCGGTTGGCCGCCGAACACGGCAGCGTGAAGTAGAAGGTGCTGCCGACCTCGGGTGTGGACTCCAGCCACACATCGCCGCCATGTCGGCCGACGACTTTTTTCACCACCGTCAAACCGGCACCGACGCCGCCGCCGAATTCATCGCGCGCGTGCAGCCGTTTGAACATGCGAAAAATCTGCTCGAAGTGGCGTTGCTCGATGCCGATGCCGTTGTCGCGTACGTAGTACACCGTGTGGCCCGCGGCCGCGGCAGGCGTATGCGGCCGCGCATCGCCCTCAGAAGACAACGCATAGCCGATGTCCAGGCGCGGCAGTTTTTGGCGGTTGTATTTCAGCGCGTTGCTGATCAGGTTGCTGAAAATTTCGCGCACCCGCACCCGGTCGCACAACACCGTGGGCAGGCGGCGCGCAAAGATTACCTGGCAGGTGTTTTCGCTGGCCCGCACGCCGACCATTTCCAGCCCATCGGCGACCACCTCGTTGAGGTCCACCGCCTCGAACTCCAGCGTGGTGCGGCCGACCCGCGAAAAGTGCAGCAGCGAGTCGAGCAGGCTGTCCATGCGCAGCGTGAGGCGCATCAAGCTTTCCAACCGTTGCCGGTGTTCGCCGCCCAGCGCCTCGACACTTTCCATCAACTGGTGAGCGTAGCGGTGGATGCCGCGCAGCGGTTCCTTCAAGTCGTGTGACGCGACGTAGGCAAACGCATCGAGCTCTTCGTTGCTGCTGGTCAAGTCGACGTTGAGATCGGCCATATGTTCGCCGGCCGAGTGCACCAAATCCATGATCAACATGCGCAAGCGCAACGCGCAATCGACTTCCATGTCCAGCCACGGGCGCGAGCGGGCACGCACCGATTCGACAAACAACTCGAACGAGCGGCGCGGTGTCAGCCGCATGCCGTTCGGCCCGGCCACCAGCGGCTTGTCGTTCGGGTTGCCGGCCCAGTTGACGGTGCGTACCGTCTCTGGGCGAAACCAGATGATCAGGTCGCGGCGGGTACGCGAAATCTGCACCGCGATCAGGCCGCTGGCCACGCCGACCATTGCCGCAGCCGGCGGGTAGTCGCGGCTCAACGCGTCGGTCACGTAGGCGGGCTGGCTGATCGAATCAAACTCCGGCCGCAGGTTGATCCAGTCGGCCAACGCGTCGAGTTGCGGCTCATCGGGTGTCTCGCCAGCGCACCACCAGCGGTTCATGTGGTACAGCGCCGCACCGCTCGCATCCATCGCATCGAGCAGCGACGGCTGCCGGTCGGACAGCGCCAGCAGGTCGCCTTCCTTGGCGGCTTTGGCCACCAGCTGCTGGTGTATGCGTTCGACTTTGAGCCGGTACGCCAGCTGCTCGAGCGAGTCGGTCGATTTGAGCTGCAGCGAGGCCACCTGCGCCAGCAACTCGCACGCCGCGCGCACCTGGTGCGGAAAATACGTCGGCGTGTTGTGGTGGCAGGCAATCATTCCCCACAGCTCACCCTGGATCAGGATCGGCATCGTCAACGACGCGGCCACGCCCATGTTCGCCAGGTACTCGGTGTACATCACCGATGCGCCGCGCAGCGTGCAGTGCGTCATGTTCAGCGGCTGGCCGCTGTCGGGGTTGGCCAGCGGCACCATCTCGATCAGCGGCCCGGCGGCGTGGGGCACTGGCCGAATCCAGATGCGTTTGTAGAGGTCGCGGGCGGGCTTCGGAATGTCGGCTTCCGGGTAGTGCAAGCCGAGCCACGGAGCCATCGCGCTTTGCTTGCTTTCGGCCACCACCTCGCCGTGGTTGTCGGCATGAAAGCGGTACACCATTACCCGGTCCAGCCCGGTGATGGCGCGCACTTCGTGGGCCACCCGATCGCAAAATTGCAGCAGCCCGACGGCCGTTTGCAGTCGGCTGACCGCCGCCCGCACGAGCGCAAAAAAATCGCCTTTCGGGTGGACCAGCTGGCTTGCGCTGCGGCCGGTGGCCTCGCACTCCAGCACCAGCACACCATCGATCGTATGCACACACACATCGAGTGGCGGCACCTTGCCTTCGGCCGCCAACGTGAAGGCAAACAGCGCATTGCGTTCCAGCGTTTCGCCTGAAAGCATTTCGCGCAAACGCGCTTGCTGCTCGGCATTGAGCAAGTAGCCGAGCGACTGCCCGAGCAACGCTGCAGGCCCTACGCCAAAAAACTCGGCGCTGTTTTCGCTGACTTGCAGAATCGTCCAGTCGCCGAGGCGGGCAGTGAGCAACACGCCGTGCGCTTGTATGCAGCCAGGGGCTTGCACCGGCTCGCTCTCGCACACCGTCAAGCTGGTGCCGTGGCGTTTGATGCTGTATGCGCCGTCTGCCCAAGGTAGCGCGGTTGCGGCGGTTGCGGCGGTTGCGGCGGGTTCTGGATGATTCATGCGCGCGCCGCCGGTGTGCTGTGGGCACGCTGCACCTGCCTGTGCGCAAGCGCAGGCGTGGCAAGTGCCTCCGTGGCGCTGACCTCGACCAGCGGCGGCGCATCAGGAAACAACCATTCACCGAGCGCATCGAAAGTTTGGTTGGCGCTGCTCAGCATGTCGGCCTTGCCGCCCGCTGCGTCGGCACCGCGGGCCGTTACCGCAGCACAAAACGCTTTCCAGCGAGACCCGGTGTGCGCACCGTAGCCATCGAAAAACGATGCGCCCGAAGTGCCCGTCAACCCCATGTGGGCGTGCAAATTCTTAATGATGATTTGCCCGCCCAGCGTCGCACCTTCGATCACGTAGAGGCAACCCCACAGCCGAGCTTCATTGCTGAGGGACGGCAAACGCACACACCGTGGCAAGGCGGCAAGGCTGGCGTCGGTGTGGCCGAGCACCCGAAGGTCTTGAGCGAGGCGTGGCGTCTTGTGCCGCACTGCGTAGTCGAAGCCGAGACTGTCCCACCAAGGCAAAGCGACCAGTTGCGCCTCGAGCGGGGCATAAAACCCGAACAGGCGCTGCACAAATTGCAAGTAAACGGCGTGCGTCAGGTTGGCATCGAGCAGCGGCAATCGACGTTCCAGCGCGGCGTGGCGGGTGCCGGTGGCCTCTTTCAAACATTTCAGCATGGCGGGGCCCGGCGGTTATCGGTGGAGCTTGCCATCGAACGCCGCAGCGGTCGAGCGATTTCGCCGCGGCGGCTGGGCACGCCGATTGCCCTGGGCGCGACATCACTGCGCCGCACATGCGCCGCAGCAGCTCGGTTCAGCAGCGCGCCGTCACTGCATCGACCAGCCGTGGCTGACCACCAGTGACTGGCCGGTGAGTGCGTTGGAGTGGAAGCCGGCAAACAGCAGCGCCACTTCGGCCACGTCTTGCACGGTGGTGAATTCGCCGTCGACGGTTTCTTTCAGCATCACGGTTTTGATGACCGCGTCTTCGCTGATGCCGAGTGCGGCGGCCTGCTCCGGAATTTGCTTGTCGACCAGCGGAGTGCGCACGAAGCCGGGGCAAATCACGTTGGCCCGTATGCCGTGTTTGCCACCTTCTTTGGCAACGGTTTTGCACAAACCGATGAGGCCGTGCTTGGCGGTGACGTAGGCCGACTTGAGCATCGACGCTTCTTTCGAATGCACCGAGCCCATGTAGATGATGCTGCCGCCGCGGCCTGATGCCTTCATATGCGGCACACAGGCCTTGGTGGTCAGGAACGCGCCGTCGAGGTGGATGGCGAGCATTTTTTTCCAGTCGGCAAAAGGAAAATCTTCAATCGGGTGCACGATTTGTATGCCGGCATTGCTGACCAACACATCGACGCCGCCGTAAGCCGCCACCACCGCCGCTACCGCCGCATTGACTTGCTCTTCGCTGGTGACATCCATCGCCACCGCCATTGCCGTGCCGCCGGCCTGGGTGACCTCACCGGCTACCGCCTGCGCGGCCGCCAGGTTCAAGTCGGCGATCGCGATCTTGCCGCCTTCACGTGCGTAGGCCATGGCGATTTCTTTGCCGATGCCGCTGGCAGCGCCAGTGACGATGCAGACTTTGTTTTGCAGTTTCATGGGGTAACTCCGTAGCAAACAGTGGATACGAACGGGTGAATAGAAATGTCGGTGTCAGGTCTATAGCCGGGCCGAACGACGGCGAGCTGTTCGGTTTCGGTCTCGGTTTCGGTTTCGGTCAGGCCAGGTAGTCGTGGATCACGCTGCCCATGCCCAGCGTCATGTTGGTGAGGATGTGGGTGCCCGACAGCACCTCGAGCACCGGCAGCAGCGCCACCGGTGCCAGCGCGTGGTGCGCCAGCTCGAGTGCGGCCGGCCCCGACCAGGCACCTTTGACGGTGACGTCTTGCAAAAAGTAGCGCACCAGTTCGCAGATGCGTGCGCTGCCATCGACATGCGGGATGATTTTCAGCAGGTAGTTCGGCGCCAGCATCGCGGCCTGTACCGCGGCGGTGTCCAGCGCGCGGTGCTTGTAGCCCATGGTCGCGGTGGCGACACGCACCGAACCGTAATCGAGTGTGCCCAGCAAGGTGTCTTTTTCCACCGTCAGCGATGGCGCGGCGAGCTTCTTCGGGAAGCCCCAAATCTCGCGGCCACCGGCAATCGGTGCTTCGTCGTTCAGGTACATCGAATGCACATAGCCGCCGGCCACGCCCTCGAACGTCACCGGTATGACCTGACCCGATTCGGTGTAGTCGCCAAAGCCGGTCGAGTCTGGCATGCGGATGAATTCGTACCTGACGATCGGCTCGACGATTTGCAGCGGCTCGGGCACCACCGCACGCAGCGCATCGGGATCGGTACGGTAGGTGACGATCAGAAATTCGCGGTTCACAAACCGGTACGGCCCGGGCGGGTACGCGGGGCTGGTGAGCGGCATGGCGAAAGCGTTGCGTTTGACGTCGGCCGTGTTCATGGTGGATTCAAAGTGGATTGAAATCAGTCGGGGTGCCACGCCATGCACGCGTTCAGGCACCTACCGATGCGTCGCTGTTCAAGTCGTAGACGTGCACGCCGTGGTCGTTGCGCGGGCGGTTGAGCCAACGCTTGTCGTGCAAGGTGTGCGCCATGTCGGCGCGGCCGGCGTCCCAGTGTTCACGCATCGACAGGCGCGAAAACTCGTAGTCTTTCGACTGGCTTTCGTAGTGCTTGCTGCGGTAAATCAGGTGCACCACATCGACTGCGTGTTCGCAGCGCACGCGCGCCAGTGCGTGCACATCGGGGTCGTCACGCAGCGCCGCAGGCAGCTTCAAAATGAGGCGCTGCGCGGCTTGCGCAATTGCCTGGCGGTCGAGTTCGGTGGTCGTGCTCATGCGGGTGCGGCTGGAAAATCGAATGTCTTTTTCGCGCTCGACCACCTCGCCCAGGGTCGCCGGCAGCGCGCCGCGCGCAGCGAACAAGTCGACCTGAAACACCACCCGCCGGTGTTTGCCTGGCTGGTCGAGCACATGGTGCAACGGCGTGTTCGACACCAGGCCGCCGTCCCAGTAATGCTCGCCGTCGATTTCCACCGGCGCGAAGCCCGGCGGCAGCGCGCCGCTGGCCATGATGTGGCGCGCATCGATACGCTGTTTGGTGGAATCGAAATACTCGAAGTTGCCGGTGCGCACATTGACCGCCCCGACCGACAGGCGCACCGAGCCCGCGTTGATGCGGTCGAAGTCGACCAGCCGGTTCAGTGTGTCGGCCAGCGGCGCGGTGTCGTAGTAACTGATCGCGCCGGCGGTGCCGTAGGGCTGAAACGGTGCCGGTGGAAAGCGCGGCTTGAAAAAGCCGGGCACGCCGAACAGCATCACCTGCGACGCACTCGATTCGTTGAACGCTTCGCGGTCTTTGCCGTGGGTCGACGCCATCGATGTCGCGAGCGACGAGCTGACCAGATCCCAAAACTCACGCAGCCGCGCGACGCGTTTTTCAGGCGGGTTGCCAACGATCAGCGCGGCGTTGATCGCACCAATCGAGATACCGGCGACCCAGCTGAGCGCATGGTGCACCGCGCCCATGGATTCGTAGACACCGCCCTGGTACGCGCCCAGCGCACCGCCGCCCTGCAGCACGAGGATCGATTCTTCATTCGCCACGGTATCGGCGGCAACCGCCGCGCGGCGCGTGGCCGCGGCACTGGCGCGCGGTGAGCGCACCGCGCGTGGCGCGGTGGGCAGCGCCACGGTGGTTGCCACGGTGGTTGCCACGGCCCCTTTAGTCGCAAATTTCGTTCGAGTTGCAGTCATCGCGGCAGCACCTTTTTTAATTGAATCAAGCCGGTCGATTGCGCACCGGCCGAACTGTTGTCTGAATTCCGCCTGTGCAATGCGCCCCATCCTGCGGGCAGCACGCGGCGCATCGATGGATTATTCGTCTGCTGACAGCGGCCTGAAGCGCGGCTGGTGCAGTCGGCGCTGATACGGCGGTAGACGGCAGCAGGATGCGCTGCACCGACCACGCTTGCATCGGCCCCACGCTGCGCCTGCTGCAGGCTCAGGTCGTGAGCTACTTCTTTTCGACGTAGGGCTCGACCACCGTCGCGTCCATGCGGTAGCCGCTCGAGCCCATGTAGCTGTCGCTGCGCAGTGTTTTCAATGTGCCGCTGACCCACACCGTATCCATCGACTTGAGCCCCTTCGGTGGGGTTTTCGGCTGCACGTAGATGATTTGATTCGCCGGCGGTGGCGGTGTGTGGATGCAGGCACCGAAATACGGCACCAACAAAAATTCCTTCATGCCGGTTTTGGTGTCGGCCACCGGCACCAGAAAGCCGGGTATGCGCACCGCCGCGCCATCCATCGCGTTGTTGGTCGGTGCGTTGTCCCAGGTTTCACGCATGCGTTTGAGCAACTCACCGGTGCGCGGGTCGCCGTCTTTCATCATGCTGAGGTTCAAGTCTTTGAACTGCTTCAGCGGATCCCAGTCTTTCGGCACCAGCTCTTCCCATTTGATGTCGCGAAACGCGCCGGCTGCTGCCACCGGGGCCGATTTGCTGATGGCCTGGCCCGGGGTTGCGCTCGAAGCTGCGTTGGTATGGACCGAGCCGAGTGGGCGACTGAGCGAGGTCGCCGTTTGGTCGTTCACCGCGGCAGCCCCGTTGGCTGGCACCGCGCTCAGCGCGGCTGCGCCAGCGCAGGCTGCCAGCAACGCCAGCGCCACTGCGGCACCACGCATCGGTTCGGTTGTCATGTTCAGCACCTCGGTTACACCCTGGGAGACAGGCCATCGGCCAACGACATACGGTAAGCGCGCCACGCCGGAATCAAACTGGCCACCGCACCGGCCAACACCACCGCGGCAAACAGACCCCATTGGTTGGCGCTGGGTGCCGAAAGTTTCAACGCGATGCCGTAATGCATTTGCACCCACGGTGCGGCCAGCGCGATGAACAGCGCGGTGGCCAGCGCGCCGAGCAACGCCCCGGCCAGCGTGATCAACACGCCTTCACCCGCCAACAGCAGCAACACATGGTGCGGCCCGGCACCCACCGCACGCAGTACCGCCAGCTCACGGCGGCGTTCATTCAAGCCGGCCATGACCACCGCGACCAGGCCCGCGAGGCTGACCACGCCGACCATCGCCGACATTGCGAGCAGCGCTTTTTCGCCCACGCCCACCACCTCCCACAACTCATCGAGCGCCACCCCGGGCAGCACCGCCATCAGCGGCTCAGCGGCGTAATCGGCGACGAAGCGCTGCACGTTGAAGACCGCCGCGCGGCCTTTCAGGCCAATCAGCGCCGCGGTCACCTGCTTTGGCGTCAGATCGAATTTGCGCGCCTGCTCGGGTGCAATCACCACGCCGGGCATCGCAGCGCCGCCGGCGAAATCGAGGTGGATGGCTTCCATCGACTGCAAACTGATGTGCACCGTGCGGTCCACCGGCGTGCCGGTGCGCTTGAGGATGCCCACGACGGTGAACGGCTTGTCGGCATGTTCGGCGCCGGGCAGACCGCCCGCGCCGTGTGTCAGTGTCAGCTTTTGGCCAAGCTGGTAGCCCAGCGCATCGGCCACCTCGGCGCCCAGCACCGCGCCGTACAGGCCCTCGATGCCATCGGCGAATGCACGGCCCTGCGCCAGCACCAAAGGCTCGCGGTCACCGTACAGGAAGCGGTTGAAGTAGTCGGCCGTCGTGCCCAGCACCGCATAGCCCTGGTGTGAATCGCCGAGCGACAGCGGCACCACCCAGGCCACCGCGCGGTGCTGGGCGATCGCCTCGACGCTGCTGATGCGGATGTTGTTGGTGGCGCTGCCAACGCGGAACACCGCATACAGCATCAGCTGGACAGACCCTGTGCGCGCACCGACGACCAGGTCGGTGCCGCTGACCGACTGCGAGAAGTTCTCGCGCACATCCGTGCGCACCTGCTCGAAGCCGAGCAGCAGGAAGGTCGACAACGCCACCGACAGCCCC
>JAYUGJ010000003.1:0-6043 GCA_043738425.1 Burkholderiales bacterium | reverse complement strand
TACGGCGCCAAGGACGAGGACGGCGACGGCACCGAGCGCCTGATCCCCTTCGACCTCATCCCGCGCGTCATCCCGGCGCACGAATGGCGCGAGATGGAGCGCGGACTGCGCCAGCGCGTCACGGCGCTGAACCGCTTCGTCCACGACGTCTACCACGGGCAGGAGATCCTGCGGGCCGGCATCGTTCCCGGCGAACAGGTGATCGGCAACGCCCAGTTCAGGAACGAGATGCGGGGCGTCGACGTGCCGGGCGGCATCTACTCGCACATCTCGGGCATCGACATCGTGCGCGCCGGGCATCCAGACGGCAGCGGCCACTATTACGTGCTCGAAGACAACCTGCGCGTGCCCAGTGGCGTGAGCTACATGCTCGAAGACCGCAAGATGATGATGCGGTTGTTTCCCGAGTTGTTCAGCAAGCACCGGGTGGCACCGGTCGCGCATTACCCTGACATGTTGCTCGACACCCTGCGCGCCGTGGCACCGGCGTCGGTCAACGAGCCCACGGTGGTCGTGCTGACCCCCGGCATGCACAACAGTGCGTACTTCGAACACGCCTTTTTAGCGCAGCAAATGGGCATCGAGCTGGTCGAAGGGCAAGACCTGTTTGTTCGCGACGACTTCGTCTACATGCGCACTACCCACGGCCCGAAGCGGGTCGATGCGATTTATCGCCGGGTGGATGATGATTTTTTAGACCCGACGGTGTTTCGCAAAGACTCGACGCTCGGCTGTGCGGGTTTGCTGGGTGCCTACCGCGCAGGCAACGTGACGTTGTCGAACGCCATCGGCACCGGTGTGGCCGACGACAAATCGATCTATCCGTACGTGCCGCGAATGATCGAGTTTTATCTGGGCGAAAAACCGATCTTGAACAACGTACCGACCTACCAATGTCGGGACGCCGGTGATCTGCAATATGTACTCGACCACCTGGCTGAACTGGTCGTCAAAGAAGTGCACGGCGCGGGCGGCTACGGTATGTTGGTGGGGCCCGCGTCGACCCAGGCCGAGATCGCCGACTTTCGCGCAGCACTGCTGGCCAATCCGGCCGGCTACATCGCGCAACCCACGCTGGCGTTGTCGACTTGCCCCACGTTTGTCGACAGTGGCGTGGCACCGCGTCACATTGATCTGCGACCTTTCGTACTCAGCGGCAAAACCGTGCAAATGGTGCCCGGCGGCCTGACCCGCGTGGCGTTGAAAGCCGGCTCGCTGGTCGTCAATTCATCGCAAGGCGGCGGCACCAAAGACACCTGGGTGCTCGAGGAGTAATTGATGTTGTCTAGAACTGCGGACCACTTGTTTTGGATGGCTCGGTATATGGAGCGGGCCGGTCAGCAGGCGCAGGCCTGCTGCGGCGCAGCCGGCAAAACAGCGCGTCGCGCGGCAGCGCGTGGCGGAGTTTTCGGTCCACTGGGAGCAAGCGATGTTGTCTAGAACTGCGGACCACTTGTTTTGGATGGCTCGGTATATGGAGCGGGCCGAAAACACCGCGCGCATGCTCGATGTGAATTACCAAACCTCGCTGTTGCCTCAATCGGCCGAAGCAACCGAGCAGGGCTGGCGGGGCTTGTTGAGTATTTGCGAGCTGACGCTGGACTACACCGCGCGCTACGGCGCGATTACCGCGCAGGGCGTGATGGAGTTCATGGTCACCGACCCGCGCAACGGTTCGAGCATTCGCAATTGCCTGATGGCCGCCCGGGAGAACGCGCGGGCGGTGCGCGGCACGCTGACCACCGAGGTCTGGGAAACGCAAAACCAGACCTGGTTGGAGTTCCAGCGCATGGTCGGCGGTGGGTCGTTTTTGAAAGACCCGAGCGCGGCTTTCGAGTGGGTGAAATTTCGCTCGCATCTGTCGCGCGGCGTCACCGTGGGCACGATGCTGCAAGACGAGGCGTTTCACTTCTTGCGCATCGGCAGTTTTCTGGAACGTGCCGACAACACGGCACGCCTGCTCGATGTGAAATTCCATGCGGTCGAAAGCGAGTTCTACGGCGGACCGAACGGCGTCGGGGCGCGGATTCCGTCGCTGCATGTGGTGGCTGCCTCGCCGGCCGCCACATCAGCCGCATCAGCCGCATCACCAGCGCCAGCGCCAGCGCCATCATCCGCACCCGCAACATCCGCCGGCTGGTCACTAAACCAGACGCAGTCGCAGGCGCTGCAGTTGTCGCAAATTCAAGCCACCACGCCGGCTACCGACCCGGGTGCGAACGGCGAGCCCGACATCGAATACGACTTCTATCACTGGTCCGCAATTTTGCGTTCGGTGTCGGGTTTCGAGGTGTACCGCAAGGTCTACCGCGATGTGATTCGCCCCGAAAAAGTAGCTGAGCTGTTGATATTGCGGGCCGACATGCCGCGCTCACTGGCCGCCTGCATGCACGAGGTGTTGTTGAACCTGCGGATGATCGCCAACGAACACTCGAGTGACACCTTGCGCTGTGCCGGCCGATTGCACGCCGATCTGCAATACGGCCGCATCGATGAGATTTTGGCGACCGGTTTGCATGCTTACCTGATTCAGTTTTTAGATCGTGTCGGAACGCTCGGTGTGGGTATCAGCCGTGACTTTTTGGTGCCCATGGAGTCTTGAATGTCTATTCACGTTGCGCTGAATCACGTTACCCACTACCGCTACGACCGGCTGGTCACACTGGGGCCGCAAATCGTGCGGTTGCGCCCCGCGCCGCATGCGCGCTCGCGCATCCTCAGCTACTCGATGCGGGTCGAACCGGCCACGCATTTCATCAATTGGCAGCAAGACCCGCAGTCGAATTACCTGGCGCGGCTGGTGTTTACCGAGCCGACCCGCGCGTTTCGCATCGAGGTCGATCTGGTGGTTGAAATGGCGGTGCTGAACCCGTTCGATTTTTTCCTCGAACCCGAGGCTGAAAACTTCCCGTTCGAGTACGCGCCCGAGTTGTCGGCCGAGTTGGCACCGTACCTGGCCACCGGCGAGCTGACGTCGAAGCTGAAGCAATACGTGGCCAGCGTTCCACGCACCAAAAAGCGCACCAATGATTTTCTGGTCGAGCTGAACCAGCGCGTGCAAAAAGACATCGGCTACCTCATCCGCATGGAGCCCGGCGTGCAAACGCCCGAGGTGACGTTGGCAACCGCCAGCGGTTCGTGCCGCGACACCGCCTGGTTGCTGGTGCAGGTGCTGCGTCACCTGGGCCTGGCGGCGCGCTTCGTTTCGGGTTATTTGATCCAGTTGAAAAGCGATGTGAAGTCGCTCGACGGGCCGAGTGGCACCGAGGTCGACTTCACCGATTTGCACGCCTGGTGCGAGGTGTTTTTGCCGGGCGCGGGCTGGATCGGTTTGGATCCGACATCGGGCCTGTTGGCGGGCGAAGGTCACATCCCGTTGGCGTGCTCGCCCGAGCCCTCGTCGGCGGCGCCGGTAAGTGGCGGTATCGATGAATGCGAGACCGAGTTCGCACACCACATGGGCGTCACCCGCATCTGGGAAGCGCCGCGTGTCACGCTGCCGTACACCGACGCGCAATGGGCCGACATCGATGCACTGGGCCACCATGTGGACGCCGAACTGCAGCGCAGCGACGTGCGGTTGACGCAGGGCGGCGAGCCGACGTTTGTTTCCATCGACGACCGCGAAGGTGCCGAATGGGCCACCGAAGCGATGGGTCCGAACAAGCGCCGGTTGAGTGCCGAACTGATGCACAAACTGCGTGCGCAATACGGCGTCGGCGGCTTGCTGCATTGCGGACAGGGCAAGTGGTATCCCGGCGAGCAATTGCCGCGCTGGTCGCTCAATTTGTATTGGCGCAAAGACGGCCAGCCGTTGTGGACGCACCCGGAGTTGCTGGGCGATGGCCGCGCAGTGTCGGCCGCGGCACCAGCGGCCGCTGACGTGCCGCCGTCCGCCGACCTGCGCACCGCCACTGAAGCGCAAGCGCAGCAGTTTTTATGCAACGTCGCGCGGCGTTTGGCGATCGATGTCGACCGCGTGTTCCCGGCGTTTGAAGATGCCTGGTATTACCTGTGGCGCGAGCACCAGCTGCCCGCAAACGTCGATGTGCTCGACGCGCGGTTGGGCGACCCGCTGGAGCGCGATCGGCTGCGCAAGGTGTTCAGCCAGGGCCTGGCTAAAGCAGTCGGCTACGTGCTGCCGATTGCGCGTGATGACCAGCTGGGTGCGGCCGGCCGTGCGCGTTGGCACAGCACCGCGTGGTTTTTGCGGTCTGGGCGTTGCTACCTGGTGCCTGGCGATTCACCGCTGGGCCTGCGCTTGCCGATGGCGTCACAGCCCTGGGCCGCCAAGGCCGACCTGCCGTATGTGCAGCCGCCCGATCAAACGCAAACCTTTGCGCCACTGCCGACCTACCGCCAGCTGCGCTTCGACAGTGCGGCAGCCAGCGCGGCGGCGAATTCAGCAACAAGCGCAGCGACAAATACAGCGACCAACACAGCGACCAACACAGCGACAGCGACGGCGACCACTGCAAGCACCACCCGGCCGGCCACCGCCGCAGCGCCGCGGGTCGACGCGCCAGCGCCGTTCGAGTCTGCTGCGTGGATCAGCCGCGGCGCGCTGTGTGCCGAGCCGCGCGGTGGCCAGCTGCACATCTTCATGCCGCCGATGCATGCGCTCGACGATTACCTGGAGCTGGTTGCCGCCATCGAAGACACGGCCGTGCTGATGCAGTTGCCGGTGATTCTGGAAGGCTACGAACCGCCGAAAGACCCGCGGCTGGCGGTGCTGCGGGTGACGCCCGACCCGGGCGTGATCGAGGTCAATGTGCACCCGGCGCACAGCTGGCCCGAGTTGGTCGCGCAAACCACCCACCTGTACCAATGCGCGCATGAAACCCGGCTGACCAGCGAAAAATTCATGCTCGATGGTCGCCACACCGGCACCGGAGGTGGCAACCACTTTGTGTTGGGCGGTGCCACCGTGGCCGACTCGCCGTTTTTGCGGCGGCCCGATTTGCTCGCCAGCATGGTCGGCTATTGGCACAACCACCCCGCGCTGAGTTATTTGTTCTCGGGCTTGTTTGTCGGCCCGACCAGCCAGGCACCGCGGCTCGATGAGGCGCGCAACGATTCGACCTACGAAATTGAAATCGCGTTCGCCGAATTGAAAAAGGCCACCGAGGCGCAGGGCAGTGGAATCGATCAGGCCTGCGCGCCGTGGCTGGTCGACCGGCTGCTGCGCAACCTGCTGATCGACTCGTCGGGCAACACCCATCGCGCCGAAATCTGCATCGACAAGCTCTATTCGCCCGACAGCGTGACGGGCCGGCTCGGGCTGGTCGAGTTCCGCTCGTTCGAAATGCCGCCCGACGCGCGCATGAGCCTTGCCCAGCAATTGCTGGTCCGCGCCCTGATCTCCTGGTTCTGGCGCGAGCCGCAGGGCGGCTCGCCGGTGCGCTGGGGCACGGAGCTGCACGACCGCTTCATGCTGCCGCATTTCGTCTGGGCTGATTTCCTCGGCGTGCTCGACGATCTCAAGCAAGCCGGCTATTCCTTCGATCCGCACTGGTTCGAGGCCGCGCGGGAATTCCGTTTTCCCCTGATCGGCATTATCGAACGCGGCGGCGTGAACCTGGAATTCCGCACCGCGCTGGAGCCCTGGCACGTGCTGGGCGAAGAGAGCATGACCGGCGGCACGGTGCGATACGTCGATTCCTCGGTCGAGCGGTTGCAGGTGAAGGCGAAGGGGCTGTCGCCCGGCCGCCATATCGTGACCTGCAACGGCCGAAAGCTGCCGATGACCTCGACCGGCGTCAAGGGCGAGGCAGTGGCGGCCGTGCGCTTCAAGGCCTGGGGGCCGGCCTCGGCGATGCACCCGACCATCCCGCCGCATACGCCGCTGACCTTCGACGTGCTCGACACATGGAGCGGCCGCTCGCTCGGCGGCTGCGTCTATCACGTCTCCCATCCCGGCGGGCGCAGCTATGACGGCTCGCCGGTCAACGCCTATGAGGCCGAAGCGCGGCGACTGGCGCGGTTCCAGGACCACGGCCATACGCCGGGGCCGATGGCCGTCCCGCGCGACGAATTCTCGCGC
>JAYUGJ010000002.1:0-13083 GCA_043738425.1 Burkholderiales bacterium | reverse complement strand
AGGCCAGGGGCCGGGCACGCTGTTCACGGTGCGATTTTTGCTCAGCCGGCGGCCGGTGGTGGCGCTGCCGGCCTGAGCGCCTGCCGTGTCCCGGCGCAGCGCGGGACCCGTGGCGCATCAGCGCTGCATCAAGCCCCGGCTGCGCGCAATCGACATCAGCATGCCCAGCGCCACGCCCAGCGTGACCATCGCCGTGCCGCCGTAGCTTATGAAGGGCAGCGGGATGCCCACCACCGGCAGGATGCCGCTGACCATGCCCATGTTGACAAAGGCGTAGGTGAAGAAGCTCAAGCTCAGCGCGCCAGCCAGCAGCCGCGAGAAGACGGTGGGCGCCTGGGCCGCTAGCCACAGCCCGCGCAGAATCAAAAAGGTGAAGCCCAGCAGCAGGCCGGCAGCGGCCAGCAGGCCGAACTCTTCACAGTACGCGGCAAAGATGAAGTCGGTGGTGCGCTCGGGGATGAACTCAAGATGCGTCTGGGTGCCGCTCATGAAGCCCTTGCCGGTGACGCCGCCCGAGCCGATGGCGATCATGCCCTGGATGATGTGAAAGCCCTTGCCCAGCGGGTCGGTGCTGGGGTCGAGCAGGGTGCAGACGCGCTGCTTCTGGTAATCGCGCATGCCGTGCCATTGCACCTCGGGCTGGCACAGCGCGTCGCCGCTCAGGATGATGGCGCTGATGGCGATGCCGGCCAGCAGCATCACCGGGGCGATCAGCCGCCACGACAGGCCGGCAAAAAAGATCACGTACAGCCCCGCCGACAGCACCAGCAGCGCGGTGCCCAGGTCAGGCTGCCTGGCCACCAGGCCCACCGGCACCGCCAGCAGCAGGCCAGCGATGACAAAGTCGAGCAGCCGCAACTGGCCCTCGCGCTTTTGAAACCACCAGGCCAGCATCAGCGGCATTGCCAGTTTGAGGATTTCACTGGGCTGGATCACCACGCCCAGGTTCAACCAGCGGGTGGCGCCTTTTTTGGTGATGCCAAACAGCGCGGTGGCCACCAGCAGCGCCACGCCCAACGCATACAGCGGCACGGCCAGCGCCAGCAGCCGCTGAGGCGGCACCTGGGCCACGATGAACATCAGCAGCGCCGCCAGCAGCATGTTGCGGCCGTGGTCAACAAACCGGCTGCCGTGGTCATAGCCCACCGAGTACATCGTGACCATGCCCAGGGCCGACAGCGCCAGCACCACCGCCAGCAGCGGCAGATCAAAGCCCAGCAGCACCGGCCGCACGCGCAACCAGAATGACGGGCGCTCAAAGACCACGATCACTGCGGCCTCCGGTTGCCGGGCAGTGCGGCCACCGGGCCGACCGGTGCCGGCCCGGCCATCGGCAACGGCGCAGCGCTGCGCGCGGCCGCCAGCGGCGTCGGCGTCGGCATCGGCGTCGGCATCGGCATCGGCCAGCCGCTGACGCGTCAGCTGCGCATCACCGCGGTCGGTCTAAGCGCCAGCCAATTGCCCGACCTCAGCGCGGCGCTGCTGCTGCCACCGGGTGTGCAGGCACACGCCAGCCCGCCGATGCTCGACGACACCAGCGAAGGTGGGCACATCACCGGCATCCGCACGCAAGACATCGCCTTCGTTGCCGACCGCGCCGGCCACCACCTACTGCCTGCGCTGCGCGTGGCGTGGTGGGATGCCGAAAACAAACGGTCTCGCGAGGCGGTGCTCGACGCCATCGACTTCGAGGTCGTAGCGACAGCCGCCAGCGCACCGCCGGCGGCCACGCTGGCTGCCGCTGCCGCAACGTCTGCCGCTACAGCAGCGGCAACAGCAGCCACCACAGCCGCCGCAGTGAACCCGACCACGACCCGCGTGGCCGCGTCGGCGTCGACCGCAGACGCACAGCCCATCGGCACCGCGGCTATAGACCTGGCACCCGACGCCCGATCGCCCTTGGCTTCGCCATTGCCCTCGCCCTCGCCCTCCCCCTGGTTCTGGACCAGCCTGGCGGTCGCCGCACTTTGGCTGGGCACCGCCGGTGGCTGGGCCTGGAGCCACCGACGCCGCCGCTGGGCAGGCGGCCACGCGGCAACCGCAACCGCAACCCGCCGCAACGAGTCGGCCGCGTCGGTTGCCACCACCAGCGCAGCCCGCGAAACCGCCGCCCGCCGCCAGTTTCAAAACGCCTGCCAACGCCACGCCGCAATCGACGCCCGCGGTGCGCTATTGGATTGGGCACACGCTGCGATGGCGAACCCGCCGATTGGCCTCAACGCACTGGCCCGCCGATTGGCCCGACCCGCTGCGACGCCGCTGTTGCACGCGCTGGACCGCGCCTGTTTTGAAGGCACCGCCTGGCACGGCGACGCCCTCGCCCGCGCGCTGACGGCGCTGGGCACGCCAACCGACATCGCCGCGCAGGAACAGGCACAGGCCAGCGACACGCCCAGCGCCACCGCCGCCGACCAGCTGCCGCAGCTGTACAGCGAGCCGCACCGGCACTGACGTTTGCTGCGCGCGGGCGCCGCCGACAGCGTGGCCGTGTAGGACACCGCCAGCGTCGCGGTGCGGCGGTCTCCGATGCCACGCCGGCAGCAGGCCGCCCACACTGAAGCTCCACTTTTCGGAGCATTCCCATGGCTAAAACACCTACGCTTTCGGTCGCCAGCACCAGCAACACGGTGGTGCCGCAACTCAACCAGCATGCTGCGGTGACGCAGGAGTACGGCACCATCGTCAAGCTGCCGAACGGGCTGAGCGAGTCGGTGTGCAGCAAAAGCGTGGCGTTGCTCAACCAAACCCTGGCCGACACGATGACGCTGCGTGACCTGTACAAAAAGCACCACTGGCAGGTGGTCGGGCCGACCTTCGATCAGCTGCACCTGCTGTTCGACAAACACTACGAAGGCCAGGCGGAACTGGTGGACCTGGTCGCCGAACGCATCCAGGTGCTCGGCGGTGTGTCGATTGCGATGGCCGCCGACGTGGCCGAAACCACCCGCATCGAGCGCCCGCCGCGCGGCCGCGAACCCGCGCCGGTGCAGATGTCACGGCTGGCCACAGCGCACGAAATGATCATCATCGCGGCGCGAAAAAACGCCGAGGTGGTGGCCGACAGCGGCGACTCGGGCACCAACGATTTGCTGGTCAGCAGCGTGCTGCGCACCAACGAGTTGCAAGCCTGGTTTCTGACCGAACACCTGGTGGCGGCACCGCCTGCGATGGGCTGACGTGGGGCATTGCTGACGCACGACATGACACACGACCGGACGCACGACCGGACCCCTACAGGACACGCCATGACCCACCAAAGCATCAACCCGAACGACGGCAAGTTGCTCAAGAGCTTCGAGCATTTGAGCGCGGCGCAACTCGAGCAATCGCTGGCGGCAGCCGATGCGTGCTTTCGAACCTGGAAGCACACCAGCTATGCCCAGCGCGCGGCTATCGTCCACCGGGCGGCTGCGCTGTTGCTGGCGCGGGCCGATGACTTGGCCGCACTCGCCACGCTCGAGATGGGCAAGCGCATTGCCGAAGCGCGTGGCGAGGTGCAGTTCAGCGCCGACATCCTGGCGTACTACGCCAAAAATGCCGAAGCGTTTTTGGCACCGGTGGCGCTGCACCCCAAGCTGGGCCAAGCGCATATGGAGAGCAGCCCCACCGGCGTGATCTATTGCATCGAGCCGTGGAATTTTCCGTACTACCAACTGGCCCGCGTGGCCGGCCCGCAGTTGATGGCGGGCAATGTGATCGTGGTCAAGCACGCGGGCAACGTGCCGCAGTGCGCCATCGCGTTCGAGCAACTGTGGCGCGACGCCGGCGCACCCGCCGGGCTTTACACCAACCTGCTGATTTCGCACGAGCAGTCCGACACCGTGATCGACGACGTGCGCATCCAGGGCGTGGCGCTGACCGGCAGCGTGGCAGCCGGTCGCAAGGTCGCCGCCCGCGCGGGTCAGAACCTGAAAAAGTCGGTGATGGAGCTCGGTGGCAGCGACGCGTTCATCGTGCTCGACGACGCCGACCTCGACACCACGTTGCCGTGGGCGCTGTGGGGCCGCATGTACAACGGCGGTCAAACCTGTTGCGCTGCCAAACGCTTCATCGTGATGGACTCGGTGGCCGACGCATTTCTGGCCCGCTTCGCGGCTGCGCTGCAAAGCCTCACGGTGGGCGACCCGATGGACGAGCACACCACGCATGGGCCGTTGTCCAGCGAAGCCGCGCTGCTGCAACTCATTGCGCAAGTCGACCGCGCGGTGGCGCATGGCGCGAAGCTGCGCATCGGCGGCAAACGCATCGCACGGCCCGGCGCATTCATGGAAGCCACCATCCTGACCGACATCACGCCGGACAACCCGGCGTACCGCGAAGAATTCTTCGGCCCGGTGGCGTCTTTTTACCGCGTCAAAACCGAAGACGAGGCGATCGCGTTGGCCAACGACTGCGACTTCGGTTTGGGCGGCTCGGTATTCACCGCCGATGTGGCACGCGGCAAGCGCGTGGCCAGCCGCATCGACACCGGCATGGTGTTCGTCAACAACCTGGCCTGGAACGACGCTGACTTGCCGTTCGGTGGCATCAAGCATTCGGGTTACGGCCGCGAACTCGGCCGCATGGGTATCCAAGAGTTCGTCAATAAAAAGCTGGTGCGCACCGCGCAGATGCCCGCTCCGGTTTGAGCGCGGCAGGCTGACCGGCCGCAGGTGATCGCCGTCGGTTGCTATTGCCAGCAAGCCACAGCCATCCGACCCACTGCCGTCAACCGAAAGGCGCGTGATGCCGCACACCATGCAAGCCGCCCAAGTGATGCAATTCGGCGCGCCGCTGGTGGTGCACGAGATCGACATTCCCACACCCGGCCCGGGCCAAATCCTGGTGCGAACCGAGGCCTGCGGCGTGTGCCACACCGACTTGCATGCCGCGCGCGGCGACTGGCCGTTGAAGCCGGCGCTGCCGTTTACGCCCGGCCACGAAGGCATCGGCATCGTGGTGGCTGTGGGTGCGGGTGCTGACGCGGGTACGGATGCGGGCACGGACGCCAGCACGATGGCAGTCAAGGAAGGCGACCGGGTCGGCGTGCCGTGGCTTTTTTCGGCCTGCGGGCATTGCGAGTACTGCCTCGCCGCGCGCGAGCCGGTGTGCGGCGCAGTGCAGTTCGGCGGCTACAGCCGCAATGGCGGTTTCGCCGAGTACATCGTCGCCGACCCGAACTATGTCGCGCGCATTCCCGCAGGCCTGGCGGCAGCGGCTGCGGCACCGTTGATTTGTGCCGGCGTCACCTCGTACAAAGGCATCAAGGAAACGCGGGCACGGCCGGGCGAGTGGCTGGTGGTGTCAGGTGTGGGCGGCCTGGGCCACTTGGCGATTCAGTACGGCCGCGCGATGGGCTTGCAGGTGTGCGCGGTCGATATCGACGAGCGCAAGCTGGCGCACGCCACGCGGCTGGGTGCCGCGGTCACGGTCAACGCGGGCGTTGGCGATGCAGCCGGCGACCCGGTGGCGGCGGTGCGACGAGCCACCGGCGGCGGCGCGCACGGCGTGCTGATTACCGCACCGTCGATCAGCGCGTTCAAGCAAGGCGTGGGCATGACGCGCAAGTGCGGCACCTGCGTGTTGGTCGGCATACCGCCCGGCGACTTCCCGACGCCACTGTTCGATGTGGTGGCGCAGTGCATCACCATCCGCGGCTCGTTTGTCGGCAACCGGCGCGACATGGCCGAAGCACTCGCTTTCGCGAGCGACGGCAAGGTCCAAGCCGACATCGAGTTGCAGCCGCTGAGCGCGATCAACCGCGTGCTGGACCGGCTGGCCCGTGGCGATGTGGCGTCGCGCGTGGTGCTGGACTTCGCGCACGATTGATGCGCGCCTTCACACGTTGATTCACACGTTGATTCACGCGTGGGTTCACACGTCAATTCGCGCGCGGTTCACTTGCGGTTTGCGCGCGGCTTACTCGCGGTTTACTCAACTTGCAAACGCATGCGCGGTGGCATCGGCCCCCGCGCGTAAATGGTTCGAAACCGCACAGACAGCGCCTGCCGCACCGACCTAATCTGCAGCCCATGCCAGCACGGTTTTGCGCGTTGTACCCAGCCGGCGGCCTGTCGGCAGCACTTGCGCCGCACTGCGCGCCGCAGCACCTGCACGGAACCGCACAACCGAAGTCGCACCGCGCAGCAAGCAGCCGTGGTTTTTTTAACCCGCGCCTGGCCCGCCTGACGCTGACTGTGCCGCTGGTGCCGCTGGTGCCAATGCTGGCGGTGCTGGCGGTGCTGGCGTTGGCGGCATGCGCACAGGCGCAATCACTGCCGATTGCAGCCAGCACCGGGCCCACGCCGAGCCTGCCCGCGCCGCGCTCCAGCCTGATCCCGACGGTGAACATTGCGCCTGCCATCGGCTGGCCTGTGGGCGCTGCACCCACCGCCGCAGCGGGCACCCGCGTCAACGCATTCGCGCGCGACCTCGACCACCCGCGCTGGCTGCTGGTGCTGCCCAACGGCGATGTGCTGGTCGCTGAAACCAACGCGCCGCCGAAGCCCGACGACGCCAAAGGCATCAAAGGCGCGGTGATGGGGTTGGTGATGAAGCGCGCCGGGGCTGGCGTGCCGAGCGCCGACCGCATCACGCTGCTGCGCGACACCGACCGCGACGGCGTGGCCGATGTGCGCTCGGTGCTGCTGCGCGACCTGCATTCGCCGTTCGGCATGGTGCTGGTGGGCAAGTATTTGTATGTGGCGAACGCCGACGCGGTGGTGCGCTTTCCGTATGTTGTCGGTAGCAAAACGATCCAGGCGGCGGCGACCAAGGTGGTGGCGTTGCCGGGCGGCCCGATCAACCACCACTGGACCAAAAACCTGATCGCCAGCGCCGACGGCAACACGCTGTACGTGAGTGTGGGTTCGAACAGCAACGTCGGCGAACGCGGCATGGCGGCCGAGGCCGAACGCGCCGCCATTTGGCAGGTCGACCTGCGCACCGGTGCGCACCGGGTGTTTGCCTCCGGCTTGCGCAACCCCGTCGGTATGGCGTGGGTCCAGCCGCCGAAAGCGGCCCCCGGCGGCTCGGCTGCAGCGGCGTTGTGGACGGTGGTCAACGAACGTGACGAGCTCGGCAACGACCTGGTGCCCGATTACCTGACCGCGGTCACCGACGGTGCGTTTTTCGGCTGGCCGTACAGCTATTACGGCGCGAACGTCGATGCCCGCATGCAACCGCAGCAACCGGCGTTGGTCGCCAGCGCCGTGGTGCCCGACTACGCGTTGGGCGCACACACCGCGTCGCTCGGGCTGGCCTGGTCGGGCGGCAACGCACTGCCGGCTGCGTTCGCACACGGCATGTTCATCGGCCAGCACGGCTCGTGGAATCGCAAACCGCACAGCGGCTACAAGGTCGTATTCGTTCCGTTCGACGGCAGCAAGCCGTCGGGCGCGCAACCAATCGATGTGTTGACCGGCTTTTTAAGCGCCGACGAAAAAGCCTACGGCCGACCGGTCGGTGTGGCGGTCGATGGCACCGGCGCGCTGCTGGTGGCCGACGATGTGGGCAACGTGATTTGGCGTGTGGAGGCACTGCGATGACGCGTTTCGCGCTGGCGTATCTGGCAACCCTGGTCACCATGCTGGTGATCGATTTATTGTGGCTGGGTGTGATCGCCCGCAGCCTGTACACCGCCGGCATCGGGCACCTGATGGCAGCGCAGCCGAACTGGGTGGCGGCGGTTTTGTTTTATCTGCTCTATCCGCTCGGCCTGATGCTGCTGGCCGTGTCGGCGCACGCTGCCGAGCCGGGCTGGCGCGCCACCGCGACCACCGCCGCGCTGTTCGGGTTTTTTGCCTACGCGACTTACGACCTCACCAACCTGGCGACCCTGCGCGCGTGGCCGATCGGCTTGACCGTTATCGACATGGCCTGGGGCACGCTGCTCAGTGCCGGCGCGGCCGTGGTCGGCAAACTGGTGTGGGACCGCGTGGCGGCTGGATGAGCGCGCTGCTGCAGACGAGCGGCCCGCTGGCGCGGCATGGCGGTGGTGCACGCGGCGGCCACGAAACACATGACGACCGCGCCGAGCGCACTGGCCGCACTGACCGCACTGGCCGCACTCACATTGCCGACACCACCGCAAGCGATGTCATCAATACATCGCCCTGCACCGCGCCACACATCGCCCCACACATCGCTTCGCACGCAGCCCCCCACGCAGCCGCACACACCGCGCCCGCCGATGCACCGCTGGCGGCGTTGCTGCATGCGGTTTGCGGCCGCTGCGGCATCGCGTTTGCGCAGCTGTACCAACTGACCAGCCCGCGGCTGTTTGCGCTGACGCTGCGCATCGTCGGCCACCACGGCGAAGCCGAAGAAGTGCTGCAAGACGTTTACCTCAAGGTGTGGCAACGCGCTTCGCAATACAACCCGAGCCAGGGGCCTGCGATGCATTGGCTGATCGGCATTGCGCGCCACCACGCGATCGACCACCTGCGGCGACGCAAAACGCAACCGCAGGAAACCGCAGGCACGCGGATCGACGCCGACGCGGTCGACCCGTATGCATCGACGGTGTGCAGCGCACCGCAGCCGCTAGACCAACTCATTGCGCAGCAAACCACGGCTGCCGTGCGCGATTGCTGGTGTGGCCTGTCGACACCCCAACGCGACATGCTGGCGCTGGCCTACATAGACGGCCTGAGCCACCCGCAAATAGCCAGCCGCCTGCAACGCCCACTCGGCTCGGTGAAAAGCGTGCTGCGGCGCTCACTGCTGCAAATGCGGCCAACGCTGACGCCGTACGGCTGAGCGCGTGAGAACGGCGATGCCGACGGGTGTGCGACAGCGCACCGACCGAGCCGGCCGCCGCGCCTACGCTGGTGGGTCTCAACCACCAGTCGAGCGCGAGTAGGGCGCTGGGCTCACGCGACCGCGCTGTCGTTCGGTCACATGGCATGCGGTGCATGCCGCGATCCAACCGCGTCCTGGCCGCGACCCTCGGGAGGCCCAGCATGTCGATGCGCAGGCAACTTGTATTCGGTGCAGCAGCGGCCGGCCTGACCGCGCCCGCGCTGACCGGTTGCTTCAGCGGCGCGGCAGCCGACACCGCTGCACGCGATGCGCGGCAACCGTTGGTGTTGCACGCCAGCGAGCCGGACTTGCGGCTGCGCGAACTGGTGCGCTATGCCGCGCTGGCACCGTCTAGCCACAACACGCAGTGCTGGAAGTTCACTGCCGAACCACACGCGATCACGATCCGGCCCGACCTGGCGCGGCGCTGCCCGGTCGTCGACCCCGACAACCACCACCTGTTCGTGTCGCTCGGCTGCGCCGCCGAGAACCTGACGCATGCCGCAGCGGCCGACGGGCTGCAGGCCGATGCACGTTTCGATGCCACGGGCGACGGCAGCGTCGTGGTCGCCTTGGAGCCGACCAAGGCCGTGCCGTCACCGCTGTTCCAGGCCATCACCGAGCGCCAATGCACCCGCGGCGACTACGACGGCCGGCCGTTGTCGACCGCCGAGTTGCGCTTGCTCGAACACGCTGGCAGCGGGCCCGGCGTGCGCGTGCTGCTGCTGACCGAACGCGACGCGCTGGAGCGCGTGCTCGGCTACGTAGTGGCTGGCAACACCGCGCAAATGGCCGATCCCGCGTTCATCGCTGAGCTGACCGCGTGGATACGGTTCAGCGCAGCCGAGGCAATGCGCAGCGGCGACGGCCTGTATGCAGGCGCTTCCGGTAACCCGACACTGCCGCGCTGGCTAGGCAGCCGGGCGATGCGCATGTTCTTCACACCGACCTCTGAGAACGACCGTTACGCAAGGCAGCTTCGCAATGCAGCCGGTGTCGCGGTGTTCGTGTGCGCGCGCAACGACCCGGCGCATTGGGTTGCCGCCGGCCGTTGCTACGAACGTTTTGCATTGCAAGCCACCGCACTCGGCGTCCGCAATGCGATGCTGAATCAGCCGGTCGAAGTGCCATCGATCCGGCCGCAGTTCGCCGCCATGCTGGGCCTCGGCACACAGCAGCCCGACCTGGTGGTGCGCTTCGGCCGCGGCCCGGTCATGCCGATGTCGATGCGCCGCCCGGTGCGCTCGGTGCTGCTGTGACCGGTGTTCGTGTCATCGCTGTGGGTGTCAACCTGAGTGCGCCGCATGCCCACCCACCGAATGCGCCGCGCGCAACGCACCGGTGGCGCAGCGAACGCACGCACCACGCGGAACCCGCCACACGCGCAAACCGCTTACGCCGGCGTTCCACGCCGACCCCACCGCTGGCTCATTCGATGAGCCTGAAAGGCCCCGATGTCCGACTTCATCACCGCCGATACCTTGCAGCAAATGCATGCGTATTGGCGCGCAGCGAATTACCTTTCGGTAGGACAGATCTACCTGCAAGCCAACCCGCTGCTCGAGCGACCGCTGGCGCTGGCCGACATCAAACCGCGGCTGCTCGGCCATTGGGGCACGACGCCGGGTTTGAATCTTTTGTATGTGCACCTGAACCGGCTGATCAAGCAAAACGACCTGAACATGATCTACGTCATGGGCCCCGGCCACGGCGGGCCCGGCATCGTGGCGCACAGTTATCTGGAAGGCTCGTACACCGAGCACTACCCGGCGATTGAATGCAACCGCCACGGCATGGAGCGGCTGTTTCGCCAGTTTTCGTGGCCGCGCGGCGTGCCCAGCCATGTGTCGCCCGAAGTGCCGGGCTCGATCCACGAAGGCGGTGAGCTGGGCTACTCGCTGGCCCATGCCTACGGCGCGGCATTCGACAACCCCGACCTCATCGTGGCCTGCGTGGTGGGTGACGGCGAGGCCGAAACCGGTGCGCTGGCGGCGAGTTGGCATTCGAACAAGTTCCTGAACCCGGCGCGCGACGGCGCGGTGCTGCCCATCCTGCATCTGAACGGCTACAAGATCGCCAACCCGACGCTGCTGTCGCGCATCGGCCATGACGAGCTGACCGACCTGATGCGCGGCTACGGCCACGAGCCCCATTTTGTCGAGGGCGACGACCCGATGCAGGTGCACCAGTTGCTGGCCGACACGCTGGACACGGTGCTGGCGCAAATTCAACATCTGCAACGCGAGGCGAGGTCGCTGCCTGTCGGCGTGTCGCCGCAGCGCCCGCGCTGGCCGCTGGTCGTGCTGCGCACACCGAAAGGTTGGACCGGGCCGAAGTTCGTCGACGGCCAACCGGTGGAAGGCACCTGGCGTTCGCACCAGGTGCCCATTGCCGAATTCAAAACCGCCGGCCACCTGCAGCAGCTGGAAGACTGGCTGCGCAGCTACCGGCCCGAAGAATTGTTCGACGCACAGGGCCGCTTCAACGACGCGCTGGCCGCGCTGGCCCCCACCGGCCACCGCCGCATGGGCTGCAATCCGCACGCCAATGGCGGGCTGTTGTTGCAGCCGCTGGCCATGCCTGCGTTTCGCGACTACGCGGTGGCGGTGCGCGAGCCGGGTTGCGTCGACGCCGAGGCCACGCGCGAGCTGGGCAAATTTTTGCGCGGCGTGATGAAGCTCAATTTGAGTGCGGCCAACTTCCGCATCGTCGGGCCGGACGAGACCGCGTCCAACCGGCTGGACGCCGTCTTCGAGGTGTCCGGAAAAACCTGGCTCGACGAACTTCAAGACGGCGACAACCACCTCAGCGCCGACGGCCGCGTGATGGAGGTGCTGAGCGAACACCTGTGCGAAGGCTGGCTCGAGGGCTACTTGCTCACCGGACGGCACGGTGTGTTCTCGTGCTACGAGGCGTTCATCCACATCATCGGTTCGATGTTCAACCAGCACGCCAAATGGTTGAAGGTGTGCCACGGCATACCGTGGCGTGCACCGATCGCATCGCTGAACTACCTGCTCACCTCGCACGTTTGGCGGCAAGACCACAACGGCTTTTCGCACCAGGACCCCGGCTTCATCGACCACGTGGCCAGCAAGAAGGCCGACGTGGTGCGCATTTATTTACCGCCTGATGCGAATTGCTTGCTGTCGGTGGCCGACCACTGCCTGCGCAGTCGCAATTACGTCAACCTCATCATTGCCGGCAAGCAGCCCGCGCCGCAGTGGCTGGACATCGACGCCGCGGTGCGCCACTGCGCGGCAGGCGCGGGCGTGTGGGCGTGGGCCAGCAACGACGCGGGTGACCACGCGAACGAGCTCGATGTCGTGATGGCCTGTGCCGGCGATGTGCCGACGCTGGAAGCGCTGGCCGCCGTCACGCTGCTGCGCGCATACGTGCCCGACATCCGCATCCGCTTTGTCAACGTGGTCGACCTGATGGTGTTGCAGCCGCCGTCGGAACATCCGCACGGCCTGGCCGACCACGAATTCGATGCGCTGTTCACCACCGACAAACCGGTGATTTTCGCGTTCCACGGCTACCCCGCGATCATCCACAAGCTGACCTACCGGCGGCGCAACCACGACAACATCCATGTGCGCGGCTACAGGGAAGAGGGCACCACAACGACGCCGTTCGACATGGTGGTGCTGAACAACCTCGACCGCTACCAACTCGCGTTGGACGCGATCCGGCGCATACCCAGGCTTGCAGGCCAGGTGGAGGCGGAGACCGCGCGCTTTGATACGACGATGCAACGCCACAAGCTCTACATCGGCGAGCATGGCGACGATATGCCGGAGGTGCGGGACTGGCGCTGGACGCTTTGAGCGCATCGCCGTTGCGCAAGATCAAGCCTCAGGGCGAGGCGCGCATCGACAATTCACTCCTCAGCGTGTCGAGGCGAGCACAACAAGCGATGGACGCTATGCGCGAACGGGTCCGCTAGCCATGACCCAAGCCGGCGAACCCTGGGCCATGAGCGCCGCAGCGGCCTTGGCCCACCTGGAATCGTCTTCCCAAGGGCTGAGCGCCGCCGACGCGCGGCAACGGCTCGACCGTTTCGGCCCGAACCGGCTTCGTGAGAAGCCGCCGCGTCCGGTCTGGTTGAAGTTTCTGGACCAGTTCAAGAACCTGCTGGTGCTGGTCTTGATCGGCGCCGCAGCGCTGGCCGGCGCCATCGGCGACACCAAGGACGCGCTCGTGATCCTGGTGGTCGTCGTGCTCAACGCCGGCCTTGGGTTCTATCAAGAGCACCGCGCCGAGGCGACGCTGGCCGCGCTCAAGCAAATGCTGGCCCGG
>JAYUGJ010000001.1:0-29091 GCA_043738425.1 Burkholderiales bacterium | reverse complement strand
ATGACGCACTCCCCCTTAGGCATCGCACTCATCGGCATGGGTGGCGCAGTGGCCACTACGGCCATCGCCGGCATCGAGTTGATCAAGGCCGGTCGGGTTGGACTCGGTGGCCTGCCATTAGCGGGCCGCCAAATCGACGGAATGGCTGCTTATGAACATCTGGTGTTCGACGGCTGGGACCTGAGCAGCGATGACCTCGCCACTTCGGCCGCACGGCATGGTGTGTTGGGTGACGCCGAGTTGTCGGTTTGTCGTTCTTCGCTGCGCGACATTCGGCCACGGCCTGCTGTGGGAAGTGTCGATTTCTGCGCCAACATCGATGGCACACACCGCATTGGATCGACGCGCCATCGCGACATCATCGAGCAACTACATCGCGACCTGGCAGACATGCGCAAGGCCCGCGGGCTCGAGCGGCTCGTCGTCGTGAACGTGGCATCGGTTGAACGACTGCCCGACCTCAGTGCGCCTTGCCTTCAATCAATCGCTGCCTTCGAGCACGGCCTCGACGTCGACGACGTCGCTATCAGCCCGGCCATGCTTTATGCCTACGCTGCGATTACCAGCGACACCCCGTACGCCAACTTCGCGCCCAGCGTAGCGGCCGACGTCGGCCCGCTCAGTGAGCTTGCGGCGCAGCGCAACGTGCCGGTTGCCGGCAAGGACGGCAAGACGGGTCAGACTTTGTTGAAAACCGTGCTGGCTCCAGCGCTCAAGGCGCGCGCGCTGCACATCGATGGCTGGTTTTCGACCAATATTCTCGGCAACGGCGACGGCAAAGCGCTCGATGATCCAAAGTCGCTGGCGTCCAAGGTGGCGACGAAAAAAAGCGTGCTCGACGACATGCTCGGCTACCCGGTCGATGACCACATCGTTCACATTCATTACTACCGTCCACGCGGCGACAACAAGGAAGCTTGGGACAACGTCGACATCTCCGGGTTCCTCGGCCAAAAGATGCAGCTCAAGCTCAATTTCTTGTGTCGCGACTCGGTGTTGGCCGCGCCGCTGGTTATCGAAATTGCACGCTCAATCGATCTTGCACGGCACCGCGGACAGGGTGGCGTGCAAGAGCAGCTGGGCTTGTTTTTTAAAGCGCCGCAGACCCAAAACGGCCGCAAGCCCGAGCATGCATTTGCCTTGCAGCAAGACGCGTTTGACTGCTGGCTTGGCGACGCTCGGTGACCGCTGTTTCGGCAAACAAAAAAGCAGCGCTTGATAGCCCGCCTTCGGTAGCGACGAAGGGGGAGCCAGCAGCGGATCACGGCCCGGCGCTGCAACCAAAACATGCCACGCTGTTTCGAGAACTCAACGACCTCAAACGCATCCGCTCGGCGGGCCGTGATGGATCAATCGCCACCCGGTTGTTCACCGCCGGCTGGGCCGCATTAGCCGCCGGTGTCGCGCCCGAACAGACGATGCGTGGCACTGTTGCGGCGGCACTGGCTGCGGTGCGGCTTGGTGATCTTGACCGTGTCGGTCTTGCCCAATGTGGCCTATCTGCTGACGCCTGCGTGAGCGTATTGCAACGTGGATTCGATGAAGTCAGCGCAGCGATCGATTGCAAACTAGCGACATCGCTCCGCGCAGCGTTGGCGCAAGCCGCTTGGCCTGTTTCCGACGCGCCCGTCTTTGTGCGACTGCTGGCCGACCAGCCGCGCGCTGGTGTCACCTGCCCTGGTCGCCCACGACTGGTTTTCGAGCCACCAGAGAACCACGCTGAACATTCGCTGATGGTTGCGGTGTACGGGGTTGTCGCTGCACCGACTTATGGTGCCGATCCGACTGCGGTGTTTCTTGCGGCCATGAGCCACCACTTACACGGCGCAGTCGTTCCCGACAGCGGTTTTACCGGCGAGCTGCTGCTCGGCGACCACCTCGAGGCGGTTATCGCGTACGGCCGCGAGCAGGCTTTCGCGGCGCTGCCGAAACCCTTGACCGTCGTGCTGCGACAAGCGCTGCGTCCGATCGCGTCAGATCAAACACCGGAGGCCAAGGCCTTTCACGCCGCCGATGTGATCGACCGTGTGCTGCAAATCGAGCAGCACCTCAAAGCATCGCGCACCACGATGCGAGACGTGATCGACGACTTCGGCTTGGTGCACGATGGTCCGGTCAAAAAATTCCACGACCGCGTGCTCAACGACGTTGGTTTGTCGCAATGACCTTGCGGTCGCCCAACAGCGGGCGTGCATTGCAAGCGGACACGGCTACTTCGTTGGCCGATGGCACTGGCGAACGTTGGCCGGTGGTAGACGGCATCGCTTACCTGCGAACGGGTTCCGAGGACTTGGCGGCTGCGGCCGTGAAAGCGCTCGATCACGGCGACCGAACCACCGCGTTGTGTTTGCTGCTGGCACAAAACGACGGTTGGTGGGACGGTCCCGCGCCCAGTGACGCGAACCTGCGCATCTTGATCGCGCAACGCGATGTGCTCAATTTGCGGCAAGCCATGGACCTGCTCGGCTACGGCCGCGTCGCAACCTACTTTGCACACCGTTGGAGCGACCCGACGTACCTGGCCGGGCTGGCGCTGCTGGATGCGCACTGGACAGCGCCGCGCACTGCGTTCGAGCTGGGCTGCGGTATCGGCCACCATCTGCGAGAGCTGGGTCGGCTCGGGGTGGCCGTCACGGCTGGCGACGTGGTGTTTTCGAAACTTTGGTTAGCGCGCCACTGGGTCGCGGGGCCGGCACCGCAGCTTGTCTGCTTTGACGCCGATGCGCCTTGGCCGATCGACATCGAGGTCGACCTGGCTTTTTGCCATGACGCTTTGTATTTTTTTACCGATAAGACGGGCGTGGTGGCGCGGCTGCGGCGTTGTGCGGCGCACGGCCTGCTCGCCATCGCACACATCCACAACCGCGCCTGGCCGAATCTTTCCAGCGCCGCTGCCATGACGCTCGACGAGGTGCAGGCGTTGTTTCCGGACGCCGTGCTCTATGACGATCACGCGCTCACGCTGGCAGCGGCCAGCGGCAGCGTGCCGGTGCAGGGCGGCGCACTGAACGTGGTCGAGGCATTCGGGTTGGTGTGCGGCCCGTCGCTGCAGCCAGCACACGCAGCCGATGGCCCGCTTTTGCGACCGGCCGACGGCTGCCGCCTGCGCCGCAATCCGCTGTGCATCGATGGCAAGCCGGCGTGGCCGAGCGATCGTTATGCCAACGAATATGCAACCCGAGCCACCTACCGTTGCGCTGCCATGGTGCCCGACCGCGCAGTGATGGGCCCGCAGTGGGCCGATGCCGCGGCGCGGCGCGAGTTGCTCGACCTTCCGGAGCGCTGGTGACTTCCATGCAACCGATGCGTTGGGCCATCGTCGGCTATGGCTGGGCCGCCCGCGACATGATGGCCCCGGCCATCCTCGCCAACGGCGACGTGATCGTCGCGGTGGCGGACCCGTCGGCTGCGGCCCGCGCCGAGGCCGGGCGCCGCGGGATCGCCAGCTTTGCGTCGCTCGACACCCTCTTGGAAACCGCCAAGGTCGACGTCGTCTATGTCGCCACCCCCAACGCTCAGCACGCCGATGCGGTGGCGCGCATAGCGGCCCGTGGATTGGCGGTTCTGTGCGAAAAACCGATGGCGGCAACATTGGCCGAAGCTGAGTCGATGGCCGCCGCGGTGGCAACCTCAGGCGTGCTGTACGGCACCGCCTTCGACCAGCGCTATCACCCAGCTCACCTGGTCATGGCAGAGCGAATCGCGGCTGGCGCAATCGGCACGCCGGTGGCCGTGCGCATTGTTTACGCCTGCTGGCTCGACCCGCGTTGGTCGCCAACAGGTGCTGACGACAACTGGCGCACCGACCACGCCGTGGCCGGCGGCGGCGCAGTCATCGACCTGGCACTGCACGGGCTCGATCTGGTGCAGCGGCTGCTTGGCGAAGCGGTTGAACGTTTGCATATTGGTTTGCAGCGTCGCATTCATGCGTACCCGGTCGATGACGGCGGCATGCTGATCGGCCGCACCCGCGGTGGTACGTTGGTCTCACTGCACGTCGCCTACAACTGCCCTGACAGCTTGCCGCGGCGGCGTCTTGAGGTGTTGGGCGATGCCGGCTTGCTGGTCGCCCACAACACGATGGGCCAGACGGCCGGCGGCCGGTTGTCGCTGCGCTGCGCGCGGACCGGTATCGAATCCGAGGTGGAGTTCGACGGTGCCGGCTCGCCGTTTGCGGCACAGGCAAACGCGTTTGCATCAGCCGCCCGCGGCCAACCGCATGACTTTTCGCTGGTACGCGACTTGGATCTGATGCGCGTATTCGACTCGGCCCACCGCAAGGCACTGGCATGTCTTTGAACCACTACGCCTGCACCAACTGCGGTTTCTGGCAACAGCATTTCGCCACGCCGCCGGACTGCCCGGTGTGCACCGATGTGCGCAACGACTTGCCGTTGGACGGATGGCATTTCATGTCCGAAGCGCAGGTTGCCGATGGGCACGACGGCGACGCCCGTGAAGTAGCGCGCGGGCTTTGGGCATTTACTACGCGACCGCGCCTCGGGTTGAGCAGCATCGGCTGGCTGCTGGTGCGCAATGGCGGCAACATTGCGTTCGAGGCCGCGCCTTATTACACGCGGTTGATGCTGGCCCGTATCAGGGACCTGGGCGGAATCGCCAGCCTAGCGGCCAGCCATGCCCATGGCTATGGCGCGTTGTTTCAGTTGCAGCGCGAGTTCGATCCGAGCGTGGTGGCAATCCAGAAAGAAGACCTGCAGCTCACCAAAGCCTTCCGCGTTACCGCGCCGTACGACGACACACTGGTTCTTGCTGCAGATTGCACCTTGCACCGAGTCGGCGGGCACTATGCAGGACAAGCGGCCTTGCACGACGCCGCTAGCCGCCGGCTTTTTTGCGGCGATATGTTCAAGATCGAGCAGGACGATCAAGGCCGTGCGGTGGCGCTGTCGAGCCACAAGGCATTCCACAAAAACATACCGTTGACCCATGCGGAGTTGCGGGCGTATCGCCATGTGATTGCGCCACTCGCCTTCGACAGCCTGTGCACTCCGTTTGAGTTCGCGCCCGACGTCGGTCTCGACGTGGCGCTGGCATCGCTTGACCGGGCTTTGTCGAACCCACCTGCTGTTGAAAGGATGCTGTTGTGAATGCTGTACTCACCGGGCTCGGCGACCCGCTGCCGGATGCTGCACGGGCCTACGTCGAGGCGCTTCCCGCGGGCGAGGTGCTTGCCTTTGCGCTCACGCCGCTCGACCGCGTTGGGCTGCCGGTGTGGGCGCTGTCGTTTTTTTCGCCGGTTCCGGCGATGGCCGGGGTGATGCCGCGCGGCGTGGGCTATGGCCTCAGCGACGAGATCGCATTGCTTGGTGGCTTGGGAGAAGTTGCAGAAGCAGTGTGGCCTGCGCTGACCCTTCCTGGCCGCGCACGCACCCGCGGCAGCTACACCGCGTTGGCCGCGCATTTGGGCGCGCGCGCGGTGGCGGATCCGCTGACCTTGTGCTTACCTGCGGGCTCGGCCGTTGGCCGCGACACCGTGCTCGATTGGGTCGAGGCCCAGCGTGCCGCAGACGGCAACACCGTGCTGGTGCCGATCGACTTGGTGGCCTGCGGCGCGAATGAGCTGTCGCCAGGGTACGAGCCGTTTACGACCCTGATATCCAACGGTATGGGTGCCGGGCCCGACCTCGAGTGGGCAATAGGCCACGGGCTGTGCGAGGTGCTGCAGCGCGATGGCAACGGGTTGCTGTTTCGCGCCCTCGATGCAGGCGTGAAGCTGGACTTGCCCGACGACCTACCGCACACCACCCAAGCCCTGCTTGACCGCTTTGCCGAAGCCGGCATACGCGTGTTGCCAAAGTTCGCAACCGACCAATTTGGCATTCCCAACCTGTACTGCGTCGGCCGCGACATACCGGGTCAGGCCAGCGCCGTGCCGATCATGGTGACGGCGTGTGGTGAGGGCTGCCACCCGGATCGACTGCAAGCACTCGAAAAAGCGTTGACCGAATTCGCCGCCTCGCGGGTACGCAAAGCGTTTTCGCATGGGCCAGCCGCACAGGTCAATTCAGTAGCACCGGCCAACTACGTCGCCCGCTTCATGGCGCAGTCGCACGCTTCGGCCAAGTCAGGGGACGGCCGTGCGTTTGCCACCATGCGCGACTGGACCGCACGCAGCGCTGGCGAGCTGCGGTCGTGGCTGGAGGACAGCGTGCTCGCAGTGCGCTCGCACCGGAATTTTTCGGACGTCGAATCGACGCCGGCAAGCAGCGCCCGCGAGCGCGGGCGCATCGCGCGCAGTCGCGTCGAGGCGGCTGGATTCGATGTGCTGTTCGTGGACATGTCGCCGCCCGACCGCAGCATCGCGGTGGTCAAGGTCATCGTGCCGCGGATGGAGGTCGAGACCATGAGCTACCACCGCATCGGTGAGCGCAATGTGGCGAAGCTGCAGGCGCTCGACTCGCCGTTGATCCGTTTCGGTGCCCCTACCGAAGCACTGAGGCCAGTGCGGCTCACGCCAGAGGCCTGCGATCGCCTCGGCGGGCAGCCGCTGTTCGACACCGCGCTGGCTGCCGAGCAGGTCGGCCCGCTGTACCCGCTGTACCGAGAGCCCGAGGCGCATCACGTGGCGTGGATGGCGGGGCAGCCGGCATGAGCCTGCGCTTTGCCTACAACACCAACGGTGCGGCCAACCACCGGCTCGACGACGCGCTCGGGCTGATCGCCGACAGCGGATACCACGGCGTCGCACTGACGCTCGACCACCACCACCTGAATCCATTCGCCGATGGCTGGCAGCACGAGGCCGAGCGCGTTGCCAGCAGATTGCAGCAACTCGGTCTGGGCAGCGTGGTCGAGACCGGTGCCCGCTACTTGCTCAACCCGCGCGACAAACACGAACCCACGCTGGTGAGCGCAAGCGCCGAGGGCCGAGCGAGGCGGGTCGAGTTTCTGTGCCGCGCGATCGACATTGCTGCCATTCTGCAAAGCGAAACCGTCTCCTTTTGGGCTGGCGTACCGAAGCCGGGGGTTACCAAGCCCGACGCTTTGCGCTGGCTGAACGACGGCCTGTCGCAGGTCACGGCGCATGCAACGCGCTCGGGCGTGTCGGTCAGCCTGGAACCGGAACCCGGCATGCTCATCGAGACCATTGCCGACTGTGCGTCACTGTTCGAGGCCCACGCCAGCCTGCGCCTGGCGCTCGACACCGGCCACTGTCTGGTGACGCAAGACATCGACCCCGCCGACGCCATTGCTCAATATGCGAGTCGGCTCGGCACCGTCTCCATCGAGGACATGCGGCGCGGCGAGCACACCCACCTGCCGTTCGGCCAAGGTCACATGGACATCGGCGCGGTGCTGGCAGCGCTGCGCCGCATCGGCTTTGCGCGCTTGGTGTGCGTCGAGCTGTCACGCGAGAGCCCGCGTGCGCACCTTGCCGTTCCCGAGGCCATCGCTTATCTGAACGGTGTCGCAGCGGCAGCTGCACCATGAAGATTTGCTTTGTCAGCCGACGCTACTTTCCGGCCATCTCGGGCATGTCGATCTACGCCTGCAACCTGCTGCGGCAGCTGGTCGCCGCCGGCCACGATGTGACGATGATCAGCCAGTACCGCGGCGACGCGTTCGGGCGCGGTGTTTACGGCGGTGGACCGCCGCCATCAGTGCCCGGCGTGCGCGTTATCGGCCTCGAGGCGCTGGGCGAGCAGAACGGTGGCGACTTCGAGCGCGACATTGACGCTTTGGTGGACGCCATCTCTCGCGAGCATGCAGCTGCACCGTTCGACATCTTGCATGCGCAATACGGCTACCCGACTGGCTGGGCCACTTTGCTTGCCTCGCGCCGTCTCGGTGTGCCCAACCTGGTATCGATCCAGGGCGGAGATGGTCACTGGGTCGGCTCTTGCTGCGAAACCCACCGCCAAGCAATGCTGCGCGTGCTCGACCACGCTGGCGCGCTGCTGATCGGCGGGAGCAGCTTCGCGCAGGAGGTGCACGAGCGGCTGGGCACGCCGCTCGACCGCTTCACTCTGGTTCCCGGTGCCGTCGACACGACGTCGTTTACGCCGCATCTCGGCCCGCGGCCAGCAGGGCCGGTCCGGCTGCTGTACCACGGTCGCGTCGACCGGCGAAAAGGCGTGCTCGACTTCCTCGACGCCTTGCCCCGGCTGCGTGGTGACTGGTGTGCGACCGTGTCCGGCATCGGCCCTGATCTGGAGCCCGCGCGCGCGCTGGCGACGCGGCTCGGGCTGATCGATCGGGTGGTTTTCTCTGGCTATGCCGATTACGCTGAAGTGCCCGACCTCTACCGCCAGCACGACGTGTTCGTTTCGCCGACCTACGCCGAAGGTTTTTCAAACACCATTTTGGAAGCGATGGCGACCGGGCACGCCGTGGTTTCGTGCCGCTCGGTAGGCGTAGTCGATTGCCTTCGCGACGGCGAGAACGGATTGTTGGTCGATGCGGGCGACGTGGCGGCATTGGCCGCTGCCCTCGATCAGTTGCTACACGACGAACCACTTCGTCGACGGCTAGCCGAAGCCGCGCTCGACGAGTGCCGGCGGGTCTACAGCTGGCACGCGGTCGGGCTACAAATCATGGCCGTGTACGACAGCCTGGTCCGCGCGCGCCCGGCCAGCACGTTCGATCCCGAGTTACCGCTGAGCAGCTGCCGCTTCCGCCTAGAACCGCATTTGCTGTGAAGCGCTGCCTGGTTGCCGTTTCACCGCATCTGGACGATGCCCTCTTTTCGGCCGGGGGCACGCTGGCGCGATGCGCCCGAAGAGGCTGGCGGGTGGTGATCGCCACCTGTTTCACAGGCAACGTCGACCGGCCCGCCAACTTCGCGCTGGCCTGCCAACTGGACAAAGGCATCGCGGCCGAAGTCGATTACATGGCACTGCGGCGCGCTGAAGACCAGGTGGCCTGCGCCGCCATCGGTGCGGTGCCGGTGCATCTGCCGTTTCTCGAGGCACCGCACCGCGGCTACGCCAACGCCGCCGCGCTTTTCGCTGGGCGGCGCGCTGACGACGACGTCGAGCCGGCGCTGACAGCGGCGCTGCACGGCCTGATCGCAACCTATAGACCTGCCCTCGTGCTCGGGCCGTATGGGCTGGGCAGGCATGTCGATCACCTGATAGTTCGATCCTCGCTGGATTCGCTTGGCAGGTTTCCGCGCCGCCGGCTGTGGCAGGACTGGCCGTATGCCGACTGCATGTCGAGCGACTTGCCAGCACCGGCGTGGGATGCCGAGGTCATGCTCGATCCGGTTGACCGCGCCGCAATGACGGCAGGGTGCCTGGGATATGTAAGTCAGCTCGGGTTCCAGTTCGGATCGGTGGAACGCATGACCAGCCTTCTCGCCGTCAGACGCAGCGAGCGCTTCGTGAGAGCCGACGCATCGGTGCGTTGTTGAGCCAACCAAGGCGACCACTTCCAATCGACGCTGGGTGGATTTCGAGCGTCAAAGTGGAACGGAGGAGCGGGCACCCTGAAGCAGAAGCCGCGTCAGGCTCAAGACCATTCCCGAAGCCCGCCAGCGGCTGCAGCGGCCCGGTCGATGCCGCCATCGAGCGTGGTCGCAGCGACGACAACGAACGCAAGCGGCGGGATGAGAGCGGCAATTCCAAGGGCGGGCGTAACAAGCGCGAGTTCGGCCTGCCCGGGCCGAAGGCACAGCACAACCACACCGAACCGGCCAGCCGCAACATGAAGCGCGCCGGTGGCCGATTCAACACGAGCCACAACGCCCAGACGGCGGTCGACGACACGGTGCACACCATCGTGACTGCCGACGTGGGTAACGCAGTCGACGTTGGGCAGTTGCTGCCGATGTTTCGGGCAGTGAACGACAGCGCCCATCAGGATAGTTGTCGCCGAGCGGTCAAGATGGTTGATGCCAACTACCCGACTGGTTCCCTTCATCCAACGATCCTGAACCGCCCTTGAATTCGTGGAGGCTGTTTGGTTCAACTCAGGCCACCGCCGAGGCGGCTTGACTGGTGGGTTTACTGGCGGGTTCGCGACAGTGGTTTGCCTCGGCCTGGAGTTGGAGTTGGAGTTGGAGTTGCCGAATGCGGCAACGCAGCCCAAGCAGGGCGTGATCGTTTGAGCCAGCCTTTGCGGGTTCACACGGGTATGTTGGGCTCGGTGGTCACCGACTCCAACGTGCGCGTGCCACGTGCTCTGCCTTTGCTCAGGGCCTGTTCTTGAAACTCTGAGGGGTGTTGATTTCTCGGCATGTCGTGTCGCTCCTGCGCGGATCATCCGCGTGAATTCCGGGGCGACAACTAAGCTGACGCAGGGGGTTTCGCGTGCCACCGTCCGGGACGTCTTCGGACGTCCCGGACGCCGTCACATGTGGTCGATCATGACCTGTCCGAAGCCTGAACACGAGACCTGCGTCGCGCCGTCCATCAAACGTGCAAAGTCGTAAGTTACCTTCTTCGACAGGATGGCTTTTTTCATCGAGCTGACGATCAAGTCTGCGGCTTCGGTCCAGCCCATATGACGCAACATCATTTCGGCCGAAAGAATCTCTGAGCCTGGGTTCACGTAGTCCTTGCCTGCGTATTTCGGCGCGGTTCCGTGGGTGGCTTCAAACATCGCGATCGAGTCACTCAGGTTGGCACCCGGCGCGATGCCAATACCACCAACCTGCGCGGCCAGTGCGTCCGACACGTAATCGCCATTCAGGTTGAGCGTTGCAATCACTGAATACTCGGCCGGGCGCAACAAGATTTGCTGCAAAAACGCATCGGCGATGACGTCTTTAATGACGATGTCTTTGCCCGATTTCGGATTCTTGAATTTGCACCACGGACCACCGTCGATGAGCTGCGCACCGAATTCGCTTTGCGCCAGCCCGTATCCCCAATCGCGAAATCCGCCCTCGGTGAATTTCATGATGTTGCCTTTGTGAACCAGCGTCACGGAAGACTTGTCGTTGTCGATGGCGTACTGAATCGCTTTGCGCACCAGGCGTTCGGTGCCCTGCTTCGACACGGGCTTGATGCCGATGCCTGAAGTGTCGGGAAAGCGGATCTTTTTGACACCGAAATCGTCTTGCAAAATTTTTATCAGACGCTTGGCTTTTTCACTTTGCGCCTCGAATTCAATTCCCGCATAAATGTCTTCCGAGTTCTCGCGAAAGATCACCATGTTGGTTTTCTCAGGCTCTTTCACAGGCGAAGGCACGCCGGTGAAATACTGGATCGGTCGCAAGCACACGTACAGATCCAGTTCCTGCCGCAAGGCCACGTTGAGCGAACGAATACCGCCGCCCACTGGAGTAGTCAACGGACCTTTGATCGACACCACGTAGTCACGCAGTACGGTGAGTGTTTCTTCGGGCAGCCAAACATCGGGACCGTAGATTTGTGTCGATTTTTCGCCGGCATAAATTTCCATCCAGCGGATCTGTTTTTTCCCGCCGTACGATTTAGCGACAGCAGCGTCCACCACTTTCATCATCACCGGTGTGATGTCTTGTCCAGTACCGTCGCCCTCGATATAAGGAATGATCGGATGGTCGGGAACGTTCAGCGAAAAGTCCGCATTGACGGTGATCTTTTTGCCGTTGTCCGGCACTTTGATATGTTGGTACATGGACTGGAAACTCCGCAAACGTGGGGAAGCCGAAAATATCGGAATTGGATGTATGTACTGCCTGGAAATTCTAGTTCAGCCGTTCGCTGCAGAACACCGCGCAATAGTCGCGCCAATCTTGCCAAACCGCAGCGGTATTGCGTCAATGAAAGATCACATGTTTGCTACTCACCGTGTCATTCCGTTCGCTTGGCGCATGGCTTTATGCCTTGCGACGTGCATTGCCAGCACGTCGCAAGCGCAAGTCGTTGACCCGCTGCCGATGCTGCAGCTCAACGCGGGAATCCACAACATCACCGCCGAACATGCGCAGACCGAATCGCAGCGCGCTACCGGTTTGATGTTTCGCAAAGCCATGGAGGCAAACCACGGCATGCTGTTTTCGTTCGACCGTCCCGGCACGCAATGCTTTTGGATGAAGGACACCCTGCTGCCGCTCGATGTGGCCTTTGTGCGTGGTGACGGGGTCATCGTCAACATCGACCGCATGCAACCGCGCTCGCTCGATTCACACTGCTCGACCAAGCCAGTGCAGTTTGTTTTGGAGATGAACCGGGGGTGGTTTGCCAAACGCGGCATCAAAGCGGGCACCCGTCTCAACGGCCAACCGTTCACGCGATAACGCGCTGCAGCGCGGTTGGCGTTTCAGGAACAAAAAAAGCCGGTCGTCGACCGGCTTTTTTGTCTGCGCGAAGCGGTGTCAGGCGAAGTTGCTTTCAGCAAACTTCCAATTCACGAGCGACGCCAGAAAGGTTTCCACCCACTTCGGACGCATGTTGCGAAAGTCGATGTAGTAGGCGTGCTCCCACACATCGATCGTCAGTAGCGCTTTGTCGCCTGTGGTCAACGGCGTACCGGCTGCACCGGTGTTGACGATGTCGACCGAGCCATCGGCCTTTTTGACCAACCAGGTCCAGCCCGACCCAAAATTCCCGACTGCGCTTTTGGTGAATGCGTCTTTGAAGGCAGCGTAACTGCCGAACTTGGCGTTGATCGCATCAGCCAGAGCGCCTTTCGGCTCGCCGCCGCCCTGCGGTTTCATGCCTTGCCAAAAAAAAGTGTGGTTCCACACCTGCGCTGCGTTGTTGTAGACACCGCCGGACGCCTTTTTGATGATCTCTTCCAAACCGAGATTCTCGAACTCGGTGCCTTTTTGCAAGTTGTTCAAGTTCACAACATACGCGTTGTGGTGCTTACCGTAGTGGTAGTCGAGCGTTTCTTTGCTGAGGTGCGGAGCGAGTGCATCAAGCGCATACGGCAGAGCGGGCAGGGTGTGTTCCATCATGGTCCTTCGGGTTGCGGGTTGATCAGCGTTTCAAACTGAATTTGATTGTAGGTAGGGCCCCGAACCGCTCTGCAATAAGGGGCACCGCGCCAGCTTCCAACGCAATCTACTTTCTCGCGATGGACGTTATCGAGGCGGTGGCTTCGCCGTCTGCCAGCACCGCACTCACGGACAGCCCGATATGCAGCTGCGCAGCAGACACGAGCGCATGGCCATCGGCATCGCACAGCCATGCAAAACCGCGCTGCAGCACGCGTGCCGGATCCAGCCCGCTGAGTCGCGCATCGAGTCGGTCGAGGTGCTGACTTGATCGTTGCCGAGCAGCCGCGGCGGCACGCTGAAAACCACCTGCGCACCGTTGCAGCGCTTGGCTGCGTACGGCCGCCGATTGCTGCGCGCCAGCCATCAGGCGCAGCTGCCACAGCGCCAGACTTTGCGACTGCCGCATCACGCTTTGTGCCGGTCGCAGCGACCGCATCGCCAGCCCGTCGAGCCGCTGCGCCTCGGTGTCGATTGCCCGACGCGCACGGCGGCGTATGTGCTGGGCAGCTTGCTCGAGCAACGCGGTACCGTCGTTTTGCGTATGCGGCGTACTCATTTCGGCAGCTGCAGTTGGCGTCGGCGCGCGCAGGTCGGCTGCAAAGTCGGCCAGCGTCGTGTCAGTCTCATGACCGATGCCGCTGATCGTCGCGATCGGCGAGGCAGCAATCGCACGCACCACCCGCTCGTCGTTGAAGGCCCACAAGTCTTCCATGGAGCCACCGCCGCGGCACACCAGCAAGGTGTCGACCTCGCGTCGGCGACCAGCCAGCTCGATGGCCGCGGTCAGTGCAGCTGGTGCTTCCACACCTTGCACCACGCTGGGATACACCACCAGTTCGACATGTGGCGAGCGTCGGGCAAACGCCGACGTCACATCGTGCAACGCGGCCGCATTCAGCGAGGTGACCAACCCAACCCGTCGTGGGTAGCGCATGAGCGGCCGCTTGCGTGTGGCATCAAACAGTCCTTCGGCTTCTAATTTCGTTTTCAGCCGCAAAAACTGTTCGTACAGCGTGCCGTCGCCACTGCGCTGCATCGACTCGACGATGAACTGCAATTCACCTCTCGGCTCGAACACCGCGATGCGCCCACGCAGTTGCACTTCTTGTCCATCGGCAGGCTGAAACTGCAATGCGCTTGCTGCGCGCTTGAACATCGCGCAGCGAATTGAGGCCGCGTCGCCCGCCGAGTCTTTCAAGGTGAAGTAACAGTGCCCACTGGCTGCCCGCGCGTAGCCGGACAACTCACCGCGCACCGTGCATGCGACAAAACGTGCGGAAAGCGCGTCGCTGATGGCGTGCACCAGGCTTGCGACACCCCAAACAACCCGCGGCAATACTGGCTCTGCGGGGTCAAACATGCGCTGGTTCAATGTACGCGCGGGCCGAGAACTCCACAGCTTCGGGCATCCGTGCCGGCCGGTTGAAATATGTCGTCATGTTTTTTTCATATTCATGCAAGTCGTTGATATGCATGCAGTTAGTTCACGCTGTAAATAAAGGCACCCGGCTCGCAGGCCTGTGAATCCGCGCCGCTGGCAGGTTCCACCGCAACTTACCCACAAAGTTATCCACCGAAACGGGTGCGAATCGGGCTGACGATGGCTGCGGTGCGACGGGTTGTTGCTGGCCCGCACGCGACAGGCCGCGCATGACGGGCTGCGGCACGTTTTGTCAGGGCACCACGCGGGCCATAATTGCGCCGCGAATTGTTTGTTTTTGACGCCAAACTGCGGAAAGTAACGACGTGATTTCGATCATACAAGCGGCAGGTTGGCCCATTTGGCCGTTGATTTTTTGTTCGATCGCGGCGCTGGCTTTGATCATTGAACGGCTGTTGAGTTTGCGCGTCGCGAAGGTCGCCCCGCCCCGTCTGCTGGAAGAGGTGGTGTCGGTGACGCGGGCCAGCCTGCCGTCGGCCGACGTGGTCAACAAGCTTGCCAACAATTCGGTGTTGGGCACCGTGCTGGCGAGCGGAATGCGGGCGGTGATTGCCGAGCCTCGCATCACTGAAACCGCACTGCGTGACGTGTTCGAATCGGCCGGCCGCGCTGCGGTACACCGCCTCGAGCGCTATCTGAGCCCGCTCGGCACGATTGCCTCGTCAGCGCCACTGCTGGGGTTGTTCGGCACGGTCGTCGGCATGATCGAAATCTTCGGCTCGCAAGCCCCCGCGGGTGCCGGCAATCCAGCAGCACTCGCCCACGGTATTTCGGTCGCGCTCTACAACACCGCATTTGGCCTGATGGTGGCGATTCCGTCACTTATCGCGTACCGCCACTTTCGCGGTCGCGTCGATGCCTACACGCTGGATCTAGAGCAGGCCAGCGAACGCCTGACGCCGCACCTGATGCGCTTCACCGCATCGCGGGCAACCGGGTAACCCGCCGATGGCCATGAACTTTCGCAAAGCGCGGCTCGAAGAACCCGAGATCAATCTCATCCCGTTCATCGACGTGTTGCTGGTGATTTTGATTTTCCTGATGTTGTCGACGACGTACTCGAAGTTCACCGAATTGCAGATCAATTTGCCCGCCGCAAATTCCGACGCCGCGCGCATCCGCGACCGTGAGGTCATCGTGGCCGTGGCGGCTGACGGCCGCTATGCCGTCAACGGGCAGGCAGTCGACGGGCGCAGCGTAGAACTGCTGACCGCGGAGCTGAGCAAAGCCTCCGGCGGCCCCGGCGACGTTCCGGTCATCGTGTCGGCGGATGCGACCGCGGCCTACCAATCGGTGGTCAATGTGATGGATGCGGCGCGGCGCGCGGGCTTGTCGCGGCTGACCTTTGCAGCGCAACGCAACGCGCCTGACGTTGCTCCGTAACGTCGCTGCGGGCTGCGGTTCCGCGTGGTAGGTGCCGCCTTGCAGCGCGCGTGGCTGCGTCGCAGTGGGTTGGCGCTGGCGTTGATGCCGGTGGCGGCCGCCTACGCCGTGGTGGTGTGGCTGCGCACAGTGCTGTATCGCAACCGGTGGCTCACTGCGCAATCACTGCCCGTACCGGCCGTCGTCGTCGGTAATTTGGTGGCCGGTGGTGCCGGAAAAACACCTGCGGTGATGGCAGTGGTGCGCTTGCTGCAGGCGCGCGGCTACACGCCGGGAGTCATTTCGCGCGGCTATGGCCGCACACCGACCGCACTGGCGGTTGTCGAAGTACACACCGACACACCGGCCGCGCTGGCCGGTGACGAGCCGCTGCTGCTGCGCTTGCGTTTGGGCGTGCCGGTGTTCGTTGGCGTCGACCGGGTGGCCGCGGCGCGGTTGTTGTTGGCGGCCCACCCACAAGTCGATGTTTTGGTCAGCGACGACGGATTGCAGCACCTGCGTTTGCCGCGTGCGGCGCAAGTCATCGTGTTCGACGAGCGTGGTGTAGGCAACGGTTGGCTGCTGCCAGCGGGACCGCTGCGCGAGTCGATGACCGCCGAGCCACCCGCGCACACGACGGTGCTTTACAACGCAGTGCGGCAGTCCACCCGCTGGCCCGGGTACCTCGCGCGGCGTGAGCTGACTGGCTTGATCGACCTGGCCTCGTGGTGGGCTGGCAAGCCCGCCACCATGGCACGCCTTCAAGCACTGATCGCGCAGCAGGCACCGGTGACCGCTGCCGCTGGAGTCGCCCGACCCGAGCGGTTTTTCACCATGCTGCGCGCCGCAGGATTGGACTTCACACCGCTGCCCCTGGCCGATCATTGCAACTACACCACCCTGCCCTGGTCGGCCGATGCGCAGCACGTCGTCGTCACCGAAAAAGACGCGGTGAAGCTCAGGCCCGAGCGGATCGCCGCGCTGGCTGCGACACCGCAGATTTGGGTCGCGCCACTAGACTTCAGCAGCACCGCAGCGTTTGATTCAGCGGTGCTGGCGTTGCTTGCCAACACACCGCCGCGCCCAGCGCGCTGCACTCCAACTCTCACCGCAAGGACACCCGATGGACACCCGACTGCTTGACCTCTTGGTGTGCCCGCTGTGCAAGGGCCCGCTGCTGCACTGGCGCGCGCCGCAGCATGCCCGCCATGAGCTGGTTTGCCACGCCGACCGGTTGGCGTTCCCGGTGCGCGATGGCATTCCTGTGATGCTGGAGGCCGAGGCGCGTGTGCTGCGCGACGACGCTGACTTGCCCGCGCCGTGAGCTTCACGGTGTTGATTCCAGCGCGGCTGGCGTCGAGCCGATTGCCACGCAAACCACTCGCTGACATTGCGGGCGTGCCGATGGTCGTGCGGGTCGCGCGCCAGGCTGCGTTGTCGGCTGCCGCGCAGGTGATCGTGGCCGCTGACGATGCCGAAATCATGGCCGCCTGTCGGGCCCACCAGGTCGATGCAGTGCTCACCCGCCGCGACCACCTGAGCGGCAGCGACCGCCTGGCCGAAGCCTGCGTGTTGCTCGGGATCGACGGCACGGCGGTGGTGGTCAATGTGCAAGGCGACGAGCCGCTGATCGACCCGGCGCTGATCAACGCGTGCGCGCAATCGTTGCACCAACACCCCGATTGCTCAGTGGCCACCGCGGCACATGCGATCAGCCACCGCGACGACTTGACCAACCCGAACATCGTCAAAGTCGTGTGCAACCAGGCGGGACACGCGATGTACTTTTCGCGCGCACCGATACCGTGGTGGCGCGATGGCAGTGCCGCAGGTGCGCCACAAATCGGCAACCTGGCACCACTGCGGCACATCGGCATCTACGCCTACCGCGCCGGGTTCTTGCGCCGATTCCCCAGCCTGTCGGTGAGCCCCCTGGAGGCGATCGAGTCGCTTGAACAGCTGCGTGTGTTGTGGCACGGCGAGCGCATCGCGGTGCACCTGAGCGCGTTGCCAGCGGCCATCGGCGTCGACACTGCAGACGACCTCGAACGCGTGCGGCAGGTATTGGCGTAGCGCGGCTCGCAGCGCTTTTTCACTCGGCGCTGCGTGATATTCTGATCAGCGAAAGTTGTTGAAATCCGGCCTGTACACAGGCACCTCACCAGACAAACGAAGGACAGCGATGAGACTGATTTTGTTGGGCGCGCCCGGCGCGGGCAAAGGCACCCAAGCCACGTTTATTTGCAAAAAATTCGGCATTCCGCAAATCTCGACCGGCGACATGTTGCGCGCTGCAGTCAAGGCCGGAACGCCACTCGGCGTGGCGGCTAAAAAGGTCATGGACTCCGGCGGCCTGGTCGGCGACGACATCATCATCGGCCTGGTCAAAGAACGCATCACGCAGCCCGATTGCACCAGCGGATTTTTGTTTGATGGATTTCCGCGCACCATCGTGCAAGCCGATGCGATGAAAGCCGCCGGAGTCAGCCTGGATCTGGTGCTCGAAATCGATGTGCCCGACGCGGCCATCATCGAGCGGATGAGCGGGCGCCGGGTGCACATGGCCTCGGGCCGCATATACCACGTGAAATTCAACCCGCCCAAAGTGGCCGGATTGGATGATGTGAGCGGCGAAGCGTTGATTCAGCGCGACGACGACCAGGAAGACACCGTGCGCAAACGCCTCGAGGTCTACCAAAAACAAACCCGCCCGCTGGTCGCTTACTACTCCGACTGGTCGAAGTCGGGTGTTGCCGGAGCACCGCGCTATCGCATGATCAGCGGCACCGGCACGGTCGATGAAATCATGGCGCGTGCGCTGCAAGCGCTGAGCTGAAGAGGCAAAACCCCATCGCCCCCGGCACCGCACATGCGGACCGGGGGCGATTTGCTTTACCGCGCAAACCGCTCGTTGCCGACCATGCCGAGCTTGGTGACGCCGAGCCTTTGCGCGCTTGCCAACACCATCGCCACCGAACCGTAGGGCGCATCGGTTGCGGGCCGCAGGTGCAATTCGGGTTGCACGGATTCGGCTGCGGCCAGCCGCAAGCGGGACTCGAGTGCGCCACGGTCGGGCAGCGCGGCCTGATCCCACGACACCACTCCGTCCGGCGCAATGCTGATTTCGACCACAACTGGCGCAGCCGCTGGCGGCGGTGGGCTGTTTTGCGGCATGGCCAATTTCACCGCATGCAGCTGCACCGGGATCGTGATGATCAGCATGATGATGAGCACCAGCATCACATCGATCAACGGCGTGGTGTTGATGTCCATCATGGGCTCGTCATCACCGCCGCCGCCTGCATTGAGATTCATTGCCATCGTGTCAACTCCCTTTTCTGTTCCTGTCTCTGTTCCTGCCTCTGTTCCTGTTCCTGTTCCTGTTCCTGTTCCTGTTCCTGTTTCTGTGCCCGTTCCTGTGCGCGTTCCTGTTCGGTGCGCTCAGTTTTTCGGTGCAGGCTCGGTGACGAAGCTGACCTTGGTAATGCCCGCGCGCTGACAAGCCCACACCACACGGCCGATCGCTTCGTAGCGGGTGGCCTGGTCGCCCCGCAAGTGCACCTCCGGCTGCGGATTTTTCGCGCCCTCGGCGGCCAGCCTTGTCGCCAGCACGCCGGCGTCCGCAAGCGGCTGCGCGTTCCAGTACAAGCGGCCCGCGCGGTCTACCGATATCTCGATGTTCTCTGGCTTGGTTTGTCGTGGCAGATTGCTTTCTCGCGGCAACGCCATCGGCACGGTTTGCATGACCACCGGGATAGTGATCAGAAAAATAATCAGCAGCACCAGCATCACATCGACCAGCGGCGTGGTGTTGATGCTGGCAATGACATCGTCATCTGCGCCGCCAGTGCGCAACCGCTGTGCCTGCGGGTCAGCGACGGGCAGCACGTTCAAGGCGCAGCTTTCGTGCTGGTGAGCACGCCGTGCAAATCGGCGCTGAAGCTGCGCACCGCATCCATCGTGATCTTGTTGCGCCGCACCAGCCAGTTGTAGCCCAGCACGGCCGGCACCGCGACGGCCAACCCGATGGCAGTCATGATGAGTGCTTCACCCACCGGACCGGCCACTTTGTCGATGCTGGCCTGGCCGGCAATGCCTATCGCAGTCAGTGCGTGGTAGATGCCCCAAACCGTGCCGAACAAACCGATGAACGGCGCGGTGGAGCCCACCGTGGCCAGAAAAGACAGGCCGTTTTGCAGGCGCGATTGCACCTCGTCGACGCTGCGTTGCACATTCATCGTGATCCAGGTGTTGCGCTCGATGTGCTCGGTCAGCAGGCCCTGCTTTTGGGCTTGGGCGCTGATGCCTGCGTCGGCGATAAAACGGAATGCGCTGCCTTCCGGCAGCGACTGCGTTGCCATGTGCAGCGTGACCGCCTGAAAAAAATCGTCACGCGCTGCACGCGCCTCGGCGCTGATCTTGAAACTCGAATACAGCTTGGTGATGAGCACGTACCAACTGCCCATGCTCATCAACACCAGGATGATCAGTGTGCCTTTGGCGACGAAGTCACCCTGCTGCCACAAGGCATCGAGGCCGTACGGGTTGTCCGTGCCTTGCGCACTGGCCACTTGCGCGGGCAACACGCTGAGCGCCCACACCAGCGCCGCACAGCGAGCGGGCCCACAACCTGCCTTGACCAGCAGTGCAGAAAACATTGGCCTGAATCGGGTCACTATCGTCATGTCGGGGTCTCCAACCTGCGCGGCGGGCAGGCTATCCAGTGAGGTAAGCAAACATCAGTTGGGCGATGCCAACGGCGAAATTTTGACCAAGCAACGGGGCAATCGTGGCGAGCCGCGCGGCCCGATCACCGTATGTCGAAATAAAACTCCTGGCGAATTTGCACATCGTCGCCGCTGCACACGTAGCCGTCTTTCATCGCGGTTTCAATCGCAATGAAAAACGCTTTCAAGGTACGCCGGTCGACGCTGCTTTTCATCGTCGTGCGTTCGATGTCCACTTGCACCACGCGTCCGTTTTTAACCAGGCCCCGGACAAAAATACTGCCGCGCACTTCGTTCGACACGCTGGGTGCTTCGGGCGGTGGTGTGCGACTGCATGCAATGCCCGCACCAATCGGCAGGTTGGTGGGTTTGGTGGCCGGGCTGGGCGCAGCCGCCACCGGTTCGGCCGCTGCGGCAGGCGGCGCGGCGGTCGGGCCGGGACCGATGGAAATCGTCGGCGTATCGGCAACGGGTGCCACATCTGGTGCGGCAACCGGGGCCACCGGACGGGCCCGTGGCACGATCATTTTGGGCACCACGACACTCTGCGGTTCGGGCGGCGGCGGTGTGGGTTCAGGCGGCGCGGGTTCGGGCGGCGCGGGCACGGGTGCGGGCGGCACGGGTGCCGGGGCCTCGGCGATCAGCTGCGTTTCGACCGGTGTGCGCACCAGCTCGACCATCTTTTTGCCCAACCCGTTGACGAGCGCGTAGACGATCAACACATGCAGCAAGACGACGGCGGTGACGCCCACCAAATGACGGCGCGCGCTGTCGTGCCGTTTCGAAAAATCCATATGCCGCCTGCCTCCGTGCGCCGCTGTCAACTAACCCGGAAGTATCAGGCCACGAGATGCCCACCGGCAGCGGCTTTTCTCTGCCGATGGACTGCGCGCCGGGCGTTAGCAGCGGCTCAAAAACGGTAGCTCAGGTTCAGGTAGAAAGTTCGGCCGCGCGGGTCGTAGTAGCGGTCGTCGTAACCGGTTTGAAAACCTTGGGCGCGCCCGCCGACTGCGGTCGAACGCGGCGGGTCGGCGTCCAACAAATTGAGCAGCCCCAGCGTCACATCGAACTGTGGGTTGATGCGCCACTGGCTTTGCCAATCGGCCGTCAGGTGGTCGGACACATTGCGCTTCAAGGAGGCGACAGCATCGCCGATGGAGCCATCGGCGTTGACGCGGTTGACCTCCACCAGGCCACTGGCGGCTACGTCCTGGTCGCGGTAGCCCGACTTGTAGTTCAGCGCCAGTGTGTGATGGGTCGATCCCACGGTGAACCCGTTGACCCAGCGCGCCTGCCAGCGAAAGGTCACTTCGCCGTTGTCGCCAAAGCGGCCCAGGCTGCTGCCGTACGCGCCGCCGCGGGTCGGTTGGTATTGGTCGCGCAGCATGTAGGTGGCGGTGAGCTGCGAATTGGCACCGATGCCGCGCCACAGGCTGGCGCGGCCCGCCACGTCGAAGTCGATTCCGGTGGAATAGCTTTTGCCTTGGTTGACGTTGGGCTGGAACAGCGCCAACTGGCGGCGACCGGTTGCGGCATTCACCGCGCTGGTGAAGCTGCTGCGGTAGGCGTTGTAGTCGCTGAGGATCGTTGCCTCGCTGAGCTGGGTGATCTCGCTGCGCAGTGCCACGGTCCACAAGTCGGCACCCATCGACAGTGCCGCCACCGGTTCGAGCCGAAAGCCGATCGATGCCTGGTCCGACCGTTCAGGCGAAAGTTTCGGGTTGCCTTGGGCGATGACGTCGGCCTGCGAGCCGTTGAAGCAACTGACATCGGGCCCGAGCGACGCGGCCACATCGTTCAGCGTCACGCCGTTGCGGTCCGGCTTGGCACAGTCGAAGCTGCCGCCGCTGCTGCCGAACGGTTGGCGTGCGGCTTTGACTTGCAACACCGATGGCGCGCGGTAGCCGGTGCCGACCGAGCCGCGGATCAACAACGCAGGCGTCGGTTGCCAGCGGCCAGACAGCTTCGCATTGGTGGTGTCGCCGAAGTCCGCATAGTGGTCGTGGCGCAAGGCGGCGGTCAACTCGATGGTTTTGGTCACCGGTGCGACCAGCTCGGCAAACGCACCAAACAAATTGCGCCCGCCCGAAGACGGCGACTCGGTGCCGGCGTCGCCAAAACGTTGGTCGCCGATGCCTTGTGCCAACTTGCTGGGCCGCGCGTCGTAGGTTTCGCGAAACCCGCTGACGCCGGCACCCAGTTGCATCACGCCGCCGGGCAATGCGGGCAAGGCCGCCAGCTCGGTGGAGCCGCGCAGCTCCAATCCGTCGAGCGTCGATTTGCCACCATTCCAGTAGCCGGTGTACTTCGCATCGGCAATCGCCTGCCGCGCGTCGGCGCTTTGCTGACCGGGCAACGCAAACGGATTGACCACCGTGTTCAACGCGCGCAGCGCGCGGCTGTTGTAGGCGTAGCCATTGGCCAGCCGGCCCTTGACGATATTTTGCGAATGGGTGAACGCGAGGTTGTAGTCCCAGTTGCGCAGCGTGCCTTCAATGCCGAGCACCGCATGCACCGCCTCTGCGCGGTCGTCGGTGACCCGGCGGCCTAAATCGGCGAACCGATAGCTGGCCAACACGCCTAAACCGCCTTGCGCCGGGTCGGTGTTGTTGTGGCCGCCCGCTGCAATTGCCTGGTCGAAAAACGGCGAATCGGGAGCGATGACGACTTCGGTGCCGTTGTACGAGACCGTGCCACGAGAACGGCTGCGGGCATAAACCAGATCGCCGAACAGCTTGGTGTCGCGACCCAGCTTGCGGTCGAACGAGACCACCAGGTTTTGCCGATCACGGTCGGGGTAAATCTCCAAATCGCCAGTGAAGTCGTAACGACACGCGGTGCCTGACTCGACATGGCGCGCCGGGCACTGGCCATGGGCCGCGAGGTACGGGTTGAAGCTGTTGAAGTCTTGGTCGTACACATTGGCTGGAATGCTGCGACCCGATGCCGCCAAAAAGCGGTAACGCTGTCCGTCTACGTTGAAAAATATTTGGCCCGACTTGGCGAACTTGCGCGCGGTGGAAGCAAGCGATGTGCGCTTGTCGGCGCTGGCCGACAGCAGCACGCTGTAGTCGTCGGTCGCCAGGTCGCCAAAACCTTTCGACAAGCTGATGTGCGATTCACGCGCGCCGCCTCGCGGTAGTGAAGCGCCGACGCTGGCCACGCCCTCGGTGCCACCGCGTCGGGTGATGAAGTTGACGACACCGGCAATCGCGTCGGTGCCGTACAGCGCTGACGCACCGTCGGTCAATACCTCGATGCGTTCAATCGCCGAAATCGGAATGCTGTTCAGGTCGATCGCGTTTTGCGCGCCGGTCAGGGCCTGCCCGCCGAAGTGCGCCATGCGGCGGCCGTTCAACAGCACCAGCGTGCGCTCTTCGCCGAGGTTGTGGATCGACACCCCCGCGAAGCCGTAGCTTTCTAAACCGACGGTGCCTGACTCGACCGACGAGCCCATCACCGCAGGCAAGTTCTTTAACAGGTCGACGGTGGAGGTGTAGCCGCTGCGTTCAATGGCATCGCGCCGGATGATTTGCACCGGCAGCGCCGATTCGCCGTCGATGCGCCGAATCGATGACCCGGTGATCTCGACGCGTTGCAGCGTTTGCTCAGCGTGGCTGGCGGCCAATGCGCTCCAACACGACACAGCCAAGGTGGTGTGCCAGAGGCGCCGGCGCTTCAACCTGGTGTGATTTTTCATGACGTCCTCGACCGATTTGCTGACTGCGCGCCGTGCACTTCACGGTGCATTCCACCGTGCCCACCGATTCAAACAGGGTTCATCCCGACCAAACGTGGCACCGCGGCCAATAAACGCTGCGTGTACGGCTGCTGCGGATGGGCCAGCACCATGGCCGCCGGCCCCGCTTCTTCGATGCGACCACGCTGCATGACGGCCACCTGGTCAGCGATGTATTCGACCACCCCCAGGTGGTGCGTGATGAACAGATATGACAGGCCTAAATCGCGCTGCAATTGCTTTAGCAGATTCAAGATTTGCGCCTGCACCGACACATCGAGCGCCGAGGTGGGCTCATCGCACACGATCAACCGCGGCTCCACCGCCAGCGCCCGCGCAATCGCAATGCGCTGCCGCTGACCGCCGGAAAACTCATGCGGATAGCGCTGCAGCGCATCGCGCCGCAAACCCACCTGCTCGATCAGGCCGGCGAGCTTTTCACTGCGCGCCGACGCATCCAGCTCAGGCCGCAGCGCCAGCAGCCCTTCTTCCAACACATCGGCCACCCGCATGCGCGGGTTCAGCGAGGCATACGGGTCCTGAAAAATCATCTGCACCGAGCGCCGCGCCAGCCGCAGTGCCTCGCCTTGCAGGGTGAACAAATCGTCGCCGGCCAACAGCGCCTGGCCCTCGATGACCGCCTGGCCGCGCAGCAGCTGAACAATAGCTTTGCCGAGCGTGGTTTTGCCGCAGCCCGACTCACCCACCAACGCAAAGGTTTCGCCGCTGCGTATCTGCAACGACACCTCAGTGACCGCAGCGGTGTGCGCGGTAGTGCGTCGCAGCAAGCCGGTGCGGATCGGGAATTTGACCGTGAGGCGCCGAACGTCGAGTAGCAGCGATTCAGGGTCAATCGCTCCGCCGCGCGGGGTGCCTAGCAACGCTGGGACGAGAGACGATTCACTCACTCGCCCCCCGGGGGAGAGGGTCGGGGTGAGGGGCCGCGGGCCGCCATCGCCGCCGTCGCCTCTTAGTTCCCCGCCCCCACCGCCCCTCGCATGCAACCAACAGCGCACCAGCCTGGGTGGTTCGGCTGGCACCGCCAACTCAGGTGCCTGCGCCAGGCACCGATCGAACACCCGATCACAGCGCGGGGCGAACCGACAACCCACGAACGCCTGCGACAGCGCCGGCACCGTGCCCGCAATCGCCGCGAGCGGCGTGCCGCGCTTGTGCGCGCCGGGCAGCGATTGCAGCAACAGCCGCGCATAGGGGTGCTTCGGATCGCCGAAAAAATCGGCCGCGCTGGCGACTTCGACAATCTGCCCGGCGTACATCAACGCCACCTGTTGCGCCATGCCCGACACCACCGCGAGGTCGTGCGTGATGAGCAACATGCCCATGCCCTGCTCGCGTTGCAGGCGTTGCAGCAGCGCCAGTATTTGCGCTTGTATCGCCACGTCCAACGCGGTGGTCGGCTCATCCGCAATCAAAAACGCCGGCTCGGCTGCCAGTGCCACCGCAATCATGACGCGCTGCTTTTGACCACCGCTCATGCGAAATGGATAGTCATCGATGCGCCGTTCAGGCTCCGGTATGCCGACACGGCCCAGCCATTCAATGGCCTTAGAACGGGCCGCCGCACCGCGCAAGTCGGTGTGTGTTTCTATCGACTCGATGATCTGGTCGCCAATGCGCATCACCGGATTCAGGCTGGTCGCGGGTTCCTGAAAAATCATGCCGACGCGGCCGCCGCGCAATCGCCGCATCGCCGATTCGGGCAGCGCCAGCGTGTCGAGCCCGTCGATCTCGACCCGGCCGCCGGTGATGCGGCCGCTGTCGGGCAACAAGCGCATCAGCGCCAGCGCAGTGACGCTTTTGCCGCAGCCCGATTCACCGACCAGCGCAAAGGTTTCGCCGCGCTCGATGCACATCGACAGGCCATCGATAGCGCGCAGCAAACCGGCATCGGCGTCAATCTCTACCTGCAGATCGGTGACCGTCAGCATCCCAGTGGCCACCCTAGCCTCTCCCCACAGGCGGCCGAACTGCGGTGCGTCGCGCACTGAACACCCGGGCCCGCGGATCGAACGCGTCGCGCACGCCATCGGCGAAAAAATTCGCTGCCAGCACCAGCGTCACCATGAAACCGAACGCCGCGGCGAACGACCACCACACCAGCGGGTCGCGGCTCATTTCGCTGCGAGCCAAATTGATCATTCCGCCAAAGCTGTTCATCGACGGATCGACGCCGACGCCCACGTACGACAGCACCGCTTCGTAGAGGATGAGGCCGGAAAACTCGAGCACGGTGGTGATCAACACCAGGTGCATCACGTTGGGCAACAAGTGGCGCGCGATGATGCGCCACGGGCCGACGCCGAATGCGGTGGCGGCCAGCACATATTCCAACTCGCGCAGCTTCAGCGCCTCGGCGCGCAGCAAGCGGCACAGCCCGGCCCAACCGGTCAGACCCAGAATCACGCACAGCAAGAACAGTTTCACGTCGGCGCGCTCGGCACCGGTTTCAAACAACTCGGGGTTTTGATCGAGGTACACCTGCACCATCAACACGCAGGCGGCAATCAACAACACATTGGGCACCGACGACAGCACGGTGTACAGGTACTGAATCGCCTCGTCGATCCAGCCTTTGAAAAATCCGGCCGCCAGGCCCAGGCCCACCGCCAACGGCAGCGTGGCCAGCGTCGCCAGGGTGCCGATAACGAATGCAGTGCGGATGCTTTTCAGTGCCTGGTAGAACACATCGTTGCCGGTGCGATCGGTGCCGAGCAGGTGGTAGTCGGCTGCGAGCAATAGACCTGGCCCCAGCACCAAACACAGCGCCGCCACCGTGACCAATGCGGCGCGCCAACGCACCTCGTATGCATCGCGCAGCACGCGGCCCGCCGCCACGCGCCAAGTCACCGCAGCGCGACGCGCGATGCCGTAAATCAGCCCGGCGCTAAGCAGCGCGGCCAGCGCACCACCGAGCACCAAGCCGCCGGCGGCGCGCAACGCAACGTCGCCGGCCCAGTGCCGCAGCGGATCAACCAAGTGCGCGCCGCCGTGCAGCAAGCGCGGCGGCAGGCGGCGCACCTGGCCGGCAACCGTGAGCGACTCGAGCGTGAAGCTTTGGTACGCCAGCGGCCGCGAATAAGTGGCCTCGCGCGATTCGATCAGGCGCACCAGCAACGCATCGAGCAGCGACTGGGTACGGGTTTCGTAGGATCGGGTGGATGAGGTGGAGGCCGCGTTGTTGGCCGTGCTGCGCGCAGTCATGCCTGCACCGGTATCACCCACCTGCGCAGCCACCGGCAGTGCGCGGCGGAAATGCACACAGTCGAGCATCGTCACCACCAGGCACAGCGCCAGCACGATGACCGACGCGACGGCCGCCGCATCGCGAAACACCAGCGCCCAACTGGCGCGCAGGCTGGGGCTGCGCCGCACCATTTGTGCATAGACCAGCAAAGCCAGCAGCAGCGCCCACATCACCACATCGGTCCACAGCAGCACGAATTTGGGCAGCAGCATGTCCATGGGCCGAGACGCCGTTAGTTAGCTCAACCGCACCCGTGGATCGATCCAGGTGTAGGCCAGGTCGATCACGACGTAGCTCGCCACATAGATCAGCGAGCCCAGGAACACCATGGTGCGCACCACCGCAAAGTCTTGCGCGCTGATCGCATCGATCACATAGGCACCGAGCCCGGGAAGACCGAAAAAACTCTCGAACACCAGGCTGCCCAAAAACACGATGGGCAGGTAACCGCCGGCACTGGTAACGATGGGGATCAACGCATTGCGCAACACATGCGCGGTAAGTACGCGCGGCTCGCTCAAGCCTTTTGCGCGCGCGGTGCGCACATAGTCCTTGCCGATTTCTTCGAGGAACATCGCGCGGTACAGGCGGGCTTCGCCGCCGAGTCGCGCGAGCAGTGACAAAGCAATCGGCAGCAGCAAAAACTTGACCGCATCGAGCCCCGGCGCGTAGCCGGAAATCGGTGCCAAACGCAGCACCCGCGAAAACAAAAACTGGCCGACGATGATGTAGAACAAGCTCGAGATCGACAGCATCAAGACGCACAGCACCACGCCCCAGGCATCGAAGCGGGTCTGCCGAAACATCACCAAGAGCAGCGCGAATGCGACGCTGGCGATCACCTGCAGCAAAAACAGCGGCAGCGCCAACTGCATGCTGACCACCATGCGGGTGGCGACCTGGTGACCGATGTCGCCTGCACTTTCGCTGTCGGCACGGCCGAAATTCAAGGTGAACAACGACACCGATCGTTCATAAAAAATCGTCTCGGTGAACTGCTCGCTGCCGTTGCGCATGCGGTTGATGTACAGCGGTTTGTCGTAGCCGCGCTCGACTTTCCATTTGGTGATTTGCTCCGCCGTAACGCGCTTGCCGCCAATGTTGAGGCGCGCCATGTCGTCGGGCGTGTTGACAGTGAAAAACAGAAAGAAGGTGGCCAGGTTGACGCCGAACAAAATCAGCACGCCGTAGCCGATGCGGCGAAAAATGGCGCTCAGCACGGGCGTGTCATGCCCACGTCGAAGCCGCCCCTCATGGCTGCAGTTCACCGCGCGCCGTCAGCCGCTCGCGCCGCCTGAAGCTGCGCACTGCCAACACCACCAGTGCCAGCAACGCCGCTGCGCCCACACCCATCGGCCACCACACCGGCCGGTTCCACTGCGCTTGGCGCTCGACGCGCTCGGCCGCATCGATGCGGTAGTAGCGCACCATGTCACGCACCAACACCGCGGGCTTGGCGTTGTGCACCCACGACTGGAACGCGCCCGATGAATACGGAAAGTAGCCAAACGACCACGGCGCGTCTTGCTGCACCAGCGCGGTCATGCGGTCGATCAGCGCCTGCTTTTGCGGCCCGTCGTCGACGCCTTTGAGCTGCGCGTACAGCGCGTCGAATTCAGGGTTGGCGTAATTGGCGGTGTTCTCGCCGTCGGAGGTCGACTTGGC